>DATHJR010000606.1:0-3346 GCA_035286525.1 Gemmatimonadaceae bacterium
AACGGGCGAGGCGTCACGGAGATTCCCGCGAGTCATCTCGTACGCACATCCGCGAGTCATCTCGTACGCACATCCGCGAGTCATCTCGTACGCACATCCGCGAGTCATCTCGTACGCACATCCTCGAGTCATTCATGACGAGCGTCACCATAGTCGGAGGCGGGCTCGCCGGCTCGGAAGCCGCGTGGCAGCTGGCTGAGCGGGGGCACGATGTAGTAGTGCACGAGATGCGGCCGGTGGTGACGACCGCGGCGCACCAGACTGCATCCCTCGCGGAGCTCGTGTGCAGCAACACCTTCAAGAGCACCGACACATCGAACGCGCACGGGCTGCTCAAGGCCGAGATGCGCCAGCTCGGGTCGCTGATTCTGTGGGCGGCGGATGAGGCGCGCGTGCCCGGCGGCACGGCGCTCGCCGTAGATCGCGTCGTATTCGCGGGCGCGGTGCAGGGCAGGCTCGAGTCGCATCCGCGCATCACCATCGCGCGTGGCGAGATCACTACCATCCCTTCGCCGTCGGTGATCGCGACGGGACCGCTCACGTCGGATGCGCTCGCGACCGCGCTGCGCGCGCGGCTCGGCGTCGACGCCCTCTCGTTCTACGACGCGATCGCGCCCGTCGTTTCGTTCGACTCCATCGACCACGAGATCGTCTTCAAGGCCTCGCGCTACGGCAAGGGCGAGACGGAGGCCGAGCGGGAGGAGGGTGCGTATCTCAACTGCCCGATGTCGCGCGAGCAGTACGAGTCGTTCATCGATGCGCTCGTGGCCGGCGACAAGTATCAGGGGCACGAGTTCGATCAGGCGCCTTACTTCGAGGGATGCCTCCCCGTGGAAGAGATGGCGGCGCGCGGGCGCGAGACGCTCCGCTTCGGACCGCTCAAGCCCGTCGGGCTCCGGGACCCGCGCACGGGTCGCGATGCGTACGCAGTGGTGCAGCTGCGGCAGGAGGATCGCGCGGGACGCATGTGGAATCTCGTCGGCTTCCAGACGCGCCTTCGCACATTCGATCAGGAGCGCGTGCTTCGCTCGATCCCCGGTCTTTCGGGGGCGGAGTTCCTGCGGCACGGAAGCATCCATCGAAACTCGTACGTGAACTCGCCGGCCGCGCTCACGCCGGCGCTCACGCTGCGCGACGACGCGCAGGTCTTTCTGGCGGGGCAGATCACGGGCGTCGAGGGCTACACGGAATCGAGCGCGACGGGGCTGCTCGCGGGCATCAACCTGTCGCGCGCGCTCTCCGCGCTCGAGCCGGTGATTCCTCCCGGCACCACGATGCTCGGCGCGCTCTACCGCTATTTGCGCGAGGCGAGCCCCGCGCATTTTCAGCCGATGAACGCCAACTTCGGGCTGCTCGACGATCTGGAACGCCCCGAGCGCGACAAGCGGCGCAAGCGCGAGCGCTTCGCCGCGCGCGCCCTGGCGGAGATCGAGCGCTGGCAGCGCGAGTATGCGCTCGAGGCGGTCGCGACATGAACAACGACGTTGACGAGTTTCTTCTGCACTTGGAGAAGGAGCAGAACGACTCGCCCCACACCCTCACCGCTTACCGCCGCGACCTCCACGCCTTCGTCGAATTCCTCGGCACCTACTATGGTACTGAGGAGTGGACGTGGGGCGGCGTGGACCGGCTGGCCATTCGCGGCTTCATGGGTCACCTCACCCGTCGCGGGCTCGGCAAGCGCACCGTTGGCCGCACGCTGTCCGCCGTGCGCTCGTTCTACAAATTTCTACATCGCAACGAGCTCGTCGAGGCGAATCCCGCCCGGTCGATGCAGTCGCCCAAGCGCGACAAGTATCTCCCCGCGTATCTCGACCGCGCGCAGATCGATCTGCTCTTTCAGATGGCAGAGGCGCGAGCGTGGGAAGGACGATTCACCGACGTGAGAAATCTCGCGATCCTCGAGCTGTTCTATTCGACGGGACTCCGGTTGTCCGAGCTCGCCGGTGTCAATCGCGACATGCTCGACCTCGTGTCGCAGCAGCTCAAGGTGCGCGGCAAGGGACGCAAGGAGCGCATAGTCCCGATCGGCGATCACGCGCAGCTCGCGCTCCGCAACTACGAAGCGAAGCGCGATGAGCTCTCGCGTGCGCTCGGTGGCAAGGCGGATCGCACCGCGTTCTTCCTGTCGCGCACGGGCACGCGCATCGGTGTGCGCGCCGTGCAGCTCGTGGTGGGCAAGTTCCTGCACGAGATCGACGAGGATGCCGGACTCTCCGTACACTCGCTCCGCCATACCTTCGCGACTCACCTCCTCGACGCCGGCGCCGATCTCCGCGCGGTCCAGGAGCTCCTCGGCCACGCCTCGATCGCCACCACGCAGATCTACACGCACACGAGCGTCGAGCGGCTCAAGCAGGTGTACGCGAAGTCACACCCGCGCGCGTGAGCGCCGCGCGAGTCGCAACGGGCGCGTGTGAGCCTCGCCGCCGTTCGGAACCGTCCTTGCATTGCACCAGCGCATGAGAATGGAAACCATTCCGCTGATCCTCGGCCTCCTGCTCTTCCTCATGGGCGCCGCGATCATCGCCGATGCCGTCGTCGCCGACGACCCGTTGCACGAATCCGAACGCCGGAGCCGCGAGCGACCGCAGCGAAGCAAGGTCGGACAGATCGTGTTCGGCTCGGGAATGCTCTGCGTTGCGGCCGTTCTCATCGGCCGCGATCAGTGGCGCTTCACGACGCTCGCCATCGCCGTGGCGGTCGTGCTGGTAGTCGTGGGAGTCGGGCTCAACCTCCGCTACATCCGCGGTTCGCTGCTGGGGCCAGTGCTCGGACGAAGCGAGAAGCGCCGCGAGAGCGATGACTCTGCGCCCGGCAAGAGGCCGCCCGGGCAGTAGCGGTTCGGCCGCTCGGCGTCCGTGGTATCTTTCAGCCATGGCTCACGGACTACCCACGATATACGCCACCACCGTTCTCGGTGTGCGGCGTGACGGCAAGGTCGCGGTCGGCGGCGACGGACAGGTAAGCGTCGGCGAAACGGTGATGAAGTCGAATGCGCAGAAGGTCCGCGCGCTGCGGGGCGGCAAGGTGCTCGCCGGTTTCGCGGGCGCGGCCGCCGATGCGTTCACTCTCTTCGAGAAGTTCGAGGAGAAGCTCGAGCGTTACCCCGAGAATCTCCCGCGCGCGGCGGTCGAGCTCGCGAAGGACTGGCGCAGCGACCGCGTGTTGCGGCGACTCGAGGCGCTGCTCGTGGTGGTCGACAAGAGTCACGGACTGATCATCTCCGGTACCGGCGACATCATCGAGCCGGACGATGGCATTCTCGCGATCGGCTCCGGCGGATCGTACGCGCTCTCCGCCGCGCGCGCACTGCTCACGCATTCGCAGCTGAGTGCGCGGGAAA
>DATHJR010000607.1:0-3514 GCA_035286525.1 Gemmatimonadaceae bacterium
GCTCACCTTCGCTTGCATCTCCTTCCCGCTCTGCACGTAGTCGCCGAGCGCGATCTCACGCTCGAGCGCGATGATGCATCCGATTCCCGAGCGGCTGAGGCGCTCCACCGCATCCGCGACCTCTTCGGCGACTTCGCTCACTTCCATGCGGCGGAAAAAGCGCGTCACGCGTGACTGCCCGAGATGCGCGAGGGCCGCGCGCAGCTCCGGCTGGAAGATCACGAGCGCCGCGAACGCGCCGTACGTGAAGACGATGCCGAGGAGGTAGGTGATCATCGTGAACTTGAACACCCACGCGAGCGAATACGTCAGCACGAGCACCATGATGCCGATCAGCATCTGCACGGCGCGCGTGCCGTGCAGCAGCAGGAGCAACCGGTACACGCCGTAGGCCACGACCACGATCTCGATCGCGTCGCGCCACCCGAACGTGAGAAAGCGCAGCTGTGCAAACATGGTTACCCGTTTCCCTCGCCCAGAATGCTCCACGCCATGTCGAGCGCGCGCCGCGCGTGATCGACATCGTGCACGCGAAAGATGCGTGCTCCGCCCGCCAAAGCGAGGACATTCGCGGCCGTCGTGCCGTCGACACGATCGTCGATCGCCTTGGCGCCGCTCAGCTCCCCGATGAATCGCTTGCGCGACACGCCGACCGCAACCGGGAGGCCGAGCGCCGCGAAGCGGGGCAGCTCTCGCAACACCGCGAGCGAGTGCTCGGTGCGCTTTGCAAAGCCCACGCCGGGGTCGATTGCGATGCGCTCGCGCACGACGCCCGCCGCGCGCGCCCACTCGACTCGCGCGCCGAGCTCGGCGATGACCTCGCCGACCACGTCGTCGCCGTAGCCGGCCTCCGCGTACGTTCCCATCGTCGCGACGTCTCCGCGCGAATGCATGAGGATCACGCCGGCGTCCGCGGCGGCGCACACGTCCGCCATCGCGGGGTCGAGGCGAAATCCGGAGACATCGTTGATCACCTCCGCGCCGTGGGCGAGCGCCTCGCGTGCCACCGCGCTCTTCACTGTGTCCACCGACAGCGGCACGCCGGGATCGCTCTCGCGGAGTGCGTCGAGCACCGGAATCACGCGCTGCAACTCCTCGTCGAGCGAGACGGGTGTCGCACCCTGGGGCCGCGTCGACTCACCGCCCACGTCGAGCAGATCGGCGCCCATGGCTATCAGCATTCGGCCGTGGGCGGCGGCGGCAGAGGGGGAAAAAAACTTACCCCCGTCGCTGAAGCTGTCGGGGGTAACGTTGATGATCCCCATGATGAGGGGTCGGTTCAATTCCAGCGCGCGAGTCGCGAGCCGCCATGCCACCGCGCTCACGCGCGCGTCCGCCCTGCGGCGGAAATCACGCCGGAGCGACCTCCGGTCCACCCAGCAGCCCCGGCCTCGCGGGCTTCGGCTGCACGACGACGCCCGGGATCGGCACCGGAATGGCCGGCGGCGTTCCGGTTTTCCGCGGGGGCAGCGCGGCGCCCTGCACGAGCATCGCGGCGTCGTCCGCCGTCAGCGTCTCGCGCTCCAGCAGCGCCTCGGCCATCCGCTCGAGCAGATCTCGATTGTCGATGAGCGTCTGCTTCGCGCGCCCATACGAGTCGTTGAGCAGGCGCGTGACCTCCGCGTCCACCAGCTGCGCCGTGCGCTCGGACACCTCGCGGTGGCGAGAGAGCTCGCGGCCGAGGAAAACCTCCTGCTCGTTGTCGCCAACCAGCACGGGGCCGATTGCGTCCGAGAGGCCCCACTGCGAGACGTACCGCCGCGCGAGCGAAGTCGCCTTCTGGATGTCGTTCGCGGCGCCGGTGGTCACCTTGTCGTGACCGAACACCAGCTCTTCCGCGACACGGCCGCCGTAGGTCATCACGAGCATCGCCTCGAGCTGCTGCCGCGTGATGGAATACCGGTCCTCCACCGGGAGCGTGAACGCGAGTCCGAGCGCGCGTCCGCGCGGCACGATCGTGACTTTGTGCAGCGGATCGCAGCCAGGCGTCTTGATCGCGCACACCGCGTGTCCGGCTTCGTGGTACGCCGTGTTCCGCTTCTCGTCATCCTTCATCACCATCGACTTGCGCTCGGCGCCGAGCATGACCTTGTCCTTCGCCTGCTCGAGGTCATCGAGGTAGA
Organism: Gemmatimonadaceae bacterium; assembly: GCA_035286525.1. Lineage (GTDB taxonomy): Bacteria > Gemmatimonadota > Gemmatimonadetes > Gemmatimonadales > Gemmatimonadaceae > FEN-1250. The sequence goes on from DATHJR010000607.1 coordinate 2,124, forward strand.
CCTTGTCGGCGCTGCGTCGCGCGGCGAGTAGCGCGGCCTCGTTCACGAGATTCGCGAGATCGGCTCCCGACATTCCCGGCGTGCCGCGCGCGATCACCGTCACCTCGACGTCATCGGCGACAGGCACCTTGCGCAGATGCACGCGTAGAATCTCCTCGCGTCCGCGCAGGTCGGGGAGATCGACGACAACCTGCCGATCGAAGCGGCCTGGACGCAGAAGCGCGGGGTCGAGCACATCCGGACGATTCGTCGCCGCGATGAGGATCACGCCCTCGTTGGACTCGAAGCCGTCCATCTCGACGAGCAGCTGGTTGAGCGTTTGCTCGCGCTCATCGTGACCGCCGCCGAGTCCGGCGCCGCGATGGCGTCCGACGGCGTCGATCTCGTCGATGAAGATGATGCACGGCGCGTGCGCCTTCCCCTGCTCGAACAGATCGCGCACGCGGCTCGCGCCGACGCCCACGAACATCTCGACGAAGTCGGAGCCGGACATGGAGAAGAACGGACGCCCCGCCTCGCCCGCGACCGCGCGCGCGAGCAGCGTCTTGCCGGTGCCGGGAGGGCCGACGAGCAGCACACCCTTTGGCAGACGCCCGCCCAGCCGCGTGTACTTCTGCGGGTCGCGCAGGAACTCGATGATCTCCTCGAGCTCTTCCTTCGCCTCGTCCGCGCCGGCGACATCGGCGAAGGTCACCTTGGGCGTGTCGCCCGTGAGCAGCTTTGCCTTGCTCTTGCCGAAGCTGAACGCCTTGGCGCCTCCCGCCTGCATCTGACGGAAGATGAAGAAGAAGATGCCAACGACGAGGAAGAACGGCAGGAAGGTGAGGAGCTGGCCGATCACCGATGGCTTGGCGTCGGTGGCGCTGATCTCGACGTTCTTCGCGCGCAGGCGCTCGATCTCCTTCGGATCGTTCGCCATCGGAAGGTGCACGGAGAAGTGGAGCACGTCCTTCGCCGCGGCGACATTCTGGATTTTGTGCCGGAAGTCGCCGTTGATGACCTTGCCTTCCTGGATCGAGATCTTCTGGACGTTGTCCTGGTCGAGCTGCTGGCTGTACGTCGAGTAGTCGATCTCGGTCGTCTGGTCGCGCGCGCCGTTGACCTGCATGAAGACGATCGGGATCAAAATGACGATGATCCAGAGCGAGAGCGTCTTCGAGATCTTGCCCCAACTGAAGTCGCGCTTCGGGGGAGGTGTGCGGTCAGCCATTACTGCAAGCTCACGATATAAGGGAGGTGGCGGAAATTCTCCGCATGATCCAATCCGTACCCAACCAGAAACTCGTGCGGCGCATCAAAACCTACGTACCGTACCGGATAGCGCAGGTGCTCGGCGACGTGCTTGTGGAGGAGTGCGCAGATCGCCAGTGATTTCGGTCGCCGTACCGAGA
>DATHJR010000608.1:0-6883 GCA_035286525.1 Gemmatimonadaceae bacterium
GTTGCTCCCGTCACTCGGCCTTCGCCTGCGCAACACCGAGATGGTCAGCTACGACGAGGTGCCGGCGCAGCAGACCATTCGGCTTCATCACGTCGTCCGCTCAGCCGACGGCGACGGCGAGATTGATCACGCCTGAGTACTCGCCGCCCGTGCTGGACGTCGCGAGCGTGAGTATCGCTTTCTCGGCCGCGGACAGGCTGTTGTAGATGCCGTCGCTCGCATTGCGCGTGTCGCGCTGTCCCTTCGCGTTGTACGGGCTCTCTGCCTGAATCGTGTCCGTGAGCGTGTCGTTGAAGAAGAATTGCGAGGTGAACTCGTACGTCTTCGTCGTACCGGCATAGATCCGGAGCTTGAAGTGGATGTGGACGGCGCGCCCCGCATACCACCCCGGATAGATCGTCGTGAATTTCACGACGCCATTCGCATCGGTCACCTGATACCCGCGGAGATACTTCTTCCCCGCGCCCGAGGAGCCGTTGCCGTTGCCGGAGACGTCCGAATAGGTACCCGTGGCGTCGGCGTGCCACACGTCGAGGTACGCGCCGGTGAGTGGGTTGCAGGCGTCGCTGCCGGCACGCGTGACGTTGAAGGTGAAGCTGAGGAGGACACCGTCGGAAAGCGCCCCTGTCACGGGGTCGTACCGAATGTCGGAGCGATTCAACATCTCGTCGACGAAGAACGGCCCCTCGGTGAGCGCGGCGGTGAGCACGCACGCGGTCGTCGCCGAGCTCGTCGCGGAACTATCGGCGGCCGTGGTGGCGAGATCGCCGCCGCAGGATATGAACGCCTGTGAGACGGCGACGCTCGCGGCCCCTCGGGCCGCCAGGCCGAGCAGCTCTCGGCGGCTTAGATCGGTGCGCGGGAGTAGCCAGCTGGTGCGATTACGTGACATGGTTGGACCTCGCTCGAAGCGGATGACGGTGGAAGAGCGCAGCGTCGCTCTGCCGGGTGCGCGCGCAGATTACGCTCGCCGCCCGCACCAAATCCTTCCGTTATCACGAGCGTCACCTGGGCGTTCCGAATTGCACCTCCGCATCGATGGATGCACGCGTGCTCGTCATACGCCAGACGAAGGACATCCGTTTGTAGACCGTTCGCTCTCCTGGCAAAGATCTCGAGCGGCTATTTTCTGCGGATACATTCCGCAACGCGGCAGAGAACCGCCTTGTGTGGTTCTCGATCGGAGTCGACTGTTGTGAGGTATCTCGACAACGTATGTTCGCGTACGCAACACGTGCTTCCGGCCAAGAGGCGCGTCGAAATTGCCAGGACGGTGACGGCACGCTTATCGCCCCAATGCGTGTTGAGAGAAGGGGCAGCCGTCGAGCTCGAGTTTCACTTCTGCGGCGGTACGCGAGATGCTTCGTTTGGCGGTTCCCGCTTCGTGTGCGGATGGATCCCGACACCTGAGCCATCGTCAGCCGGAATGACAACGCTCGAAAGCCAGACGCTCGTGCATCGTCGCGAAGGCTCGTGTACTCGACTCGCACTCGCCACAAGTGCCTTCGTGGCACTGGCCGCGACCAGCGTCCTCGTAGGCTGGATAATCGACAACGAAGCCCTAAAGCACCTCGCGGTTGGCTCGGTCGTCATGATCCCCGTGACCGCCGTCACCCTGCTCATCGCGGCAGTGGCGCTCGCCATCTTGACGATCGACTCGACCAGTCGTGTGTGGAGATGGAGCGGGCGCTTGGTCTCCGCACTGGTGCTCGTTCTGGGAGCAACCATGCTCGCGCAGCGTATCGGCGGATTCGAGCTTCGAACGAATCTGCTGCTCTTTGCCGATGCGCTCCGTCGCTATCCGTATCGCCCTCTCGGACTGATGGCGGGCAACAGCGCCGTCGCGGTCACGCTTCTCGGCATCGGACTCGCCTTTCCCGATGCGCGTTTTCGCGATCGAAGACTGGCGAACGGCGCGGCACTCGGCGCCGTCGCGGTGTCCGCCATTGCGCTAGTGGGGTATGCGTTCGGCGTACGCGCACTCTACAGCTTCGACCAGTACGCGGCGATGGCCGTGTCGACTGCGATATGCCTGCTCGCGATCGGCATTGGCGTGATCGCCTCGAGACCGCAGACGGGGTTGGCGGCTCTCCTAATCGCCGACGACGCGGGAGGGGTATTCACGCGAAAGATGCTGCCGATCGCGCTCACGGTCCCCTTTCTACTGGGCCTTGCGTGGCTCACGGCACGCCGCATGGAGCTGGTCAGTCGCGAGTCCGGCGTCGCGAACTTCGTCGTTGCCATCGCCGCGATCTATTCGGCGTTCCTGTTTCATAGCGCGCGGTCTGTGAGTAAGCTCGACCGCGAGGCTCGCGCCGCTCTGGATCACGCCGATCGCGCACGCGTGCGCGCGGAAGAGGCCAATCGGGGCAAGGCGGAGTTTCTCACCATGATGAGTCACGAGCTTCGAACGCCCTTGAACGCGATTCGCGGATACACGCAACTAATGGAGCTTGGGGTGCACGGTCCGGTGACGGAAGAGCAGCGGATGGATCTCGCGCGCATCAGACGCAGCGAGGAACATCTCCTGGGAATCATCGGCGACATCCTCGAGTTCGCTTCGATCGAGCGCGGGCAGTACAAGTTCGAGATCGCCCCGGTTGCACTCGCGCCGCTGCTCGACGAGGTGGCAAGCGAGGTCATGTCGCTGGCCGTCGTGAAGGGAATTCGCCTGGTGCAGGAGGGGAGGCCTGCGGGGGGAGAGAACGGCAGCGATCCGATGCTGACGATGGAGGTTCTCGCGGACCCGGAGAAGCTGAGGCAGGCTCTCATCAATCTGCTCTCGAACGCCATCAAGTTCGCGAACGATGGAGGCAAGGTCACGATTGCCCTTCAGCCGTCGCAGAAAAACATTCAGGTCTCGATCGCGAACTATGGACGCGATATTCCTCCCGACCGCCTCGCGACACTGTTCGACCCATTCACGCAGCTCGAGCCTGCGCTCACGAGAACGACGGCAGGCATCGGTCTCGGGTTGGCCGTCAGCCGACAGCTGCTCCGCGGAATGGGAAGCGATGTTCAGGTGGAAAGCACCCCCGGTGCGGGATGGCGCTTTTCCATTCTCTTGCCGCGTGCGCCGCTGAACCGCGTCGCAACTTCCGCGACGACCGACGTTTCGGCAAGTCGGATCGAGGCTCCGCTTTAGTCAGCTCGCAGCCGCGAGGCGAGGACCTCGAAGATGTGCGCACTTGAGCGTCTCGCGCGGGGCATCGTAGAGATCGTCGTAACGGCCGAGGTAGCAGCTGTCGTGATAGGCCATCGTGAGCGTCTTTCCGGCATCGGTGTCGAAGGGGACGAATCCGGCGGCGTCGCCACGATCGCCGATCCGGGTCGCCCGATGATGGTGGAGCAGTTCCTCGACCTCTTCCCGCCACTCGGGTTGCGGCTCCGAAACACGGATACTTTCGAGAACGCTGAGTCCCCAGCGAAGCAGACGATCCGGCTGGCTCACTTCGTGCGTTTGACTGAATGAAACGGATTTCCATTGTGAAGTGGCAGCGCCCTCTCGACAGGCTTTGATTGCTGCCGTCATGTGACGTAGCCCCGGAGCTCGTGCCACGAGCTCGACCTAACCAGCCGAGCGCAATTCGAGAGGTTTGACATGCGGTCGATCGGGTTACCGCTGGTCCTCGTGTCGATGGTCGCCGCCATCGCCTGCACCAGCGATCGCGCCCTTGCGCCGACGTCGGGACACTCGGGCCAGCTTTCCGACATCCCCCCGGAGCTGATCGCCGACTACTCAAAAGTGACTCTCCCGGGGAGCGAGACAGTGGTCGCGCTGAACGATAGTGGCGATGTGGTTGGCTCCAGCGCGTCCGGCGGAGTCCTCTGGCACGGAGCCGCCCACGAACGAACTACCCTCCCGATCATCCCCACGGCGATCGCGAACGACGGAACCGTCGCGGGAAGCATCGACGGTCATGCGGCAACGTGGAGGAATGGCCGCGTTACGATACTCGATACGGCGGCCAGCGTCGCTCTCGCGATTTGTCGTTGTGAGTCCGCCACGGTGGTCGGAAGCGTTCGAGTGAATGGAGTCACCCACGCAGCGATCTGGGTCGACGGAATTCGCATCGACGCCGGCGTGCCGCCGAACGGTGATTCCGCCGTGTTCTCGGCGATCGGGACCGGTTTTGTGGTGGGCAACGCGAATGTCCGCGTGTTTGACGGGCGGACTAACTCTTTCGTGAATCTCCCGGAGCCCTACTCTTGGTCCCATGCCGGAGGGTGGCAATCCTTTAGTTTTGGCAATGGGGCGACCTCGGCCGTGATCGTATCGTTGAACTCGCACGGCGTGGGAGTCGGATTCGGCGTTGGGCCCAACAACTTTGGCGACGTCAGAGCCATAGTCTACTTCGTCGCCTTCGGTTCGGCAGATGATTCGCCCAGCAGCCACGAATTCTTCGACGGCGTCGAGTCAACAGGCATCAACGATTCCCAACTGATTTCCGCAAACACAAGTTTGTCTACGGAGAACGGGCCCGGGCGCTCGGTCGCTCTAGTCGGCGGACATCTATTGCCCCCCGGAGTCATCGGCGATCGCACCGCCGGCATCAACAGCGCGGGAATCGTCGCCGGAAATTCGGACGGCTCGCCGGTGCTCTGGACTCCGAATCCCTAGCGAATGGCCGCCTCGTCGCGCGCGCTTCCCGGTGCGATGTGGGTCTATGCGCGGAGCCTCGACGCCACGACCTCGGAGATATCGAGCACCGGCACCTCGCTCCCCTTCGCCTTCACGCCGTCCGAGATCATCGTCATGCAAAACGGACACGCAACGGCGAGCGTGTCCGCGCCGGTCGCCAGCAGCTGCTCCGCGCGCTCGATGTTGATGCGCTTCCCCTGCGTTTCCTCCATGAACATGCGCCCGCCGCCGGCGCCGCAACACATCCCGCGATCGCGGGTGCGCTCGGGCTCCACCATCGTCACGATCGGCAACGCGCGCCTGAGCGTCTCGCGCGGTGCATCGTACACGTCGTTGTAGCGCCCGAGGTAGCAGCTGTCGTGATACGCCATCGTCAGCGTCTTCCCCGCATCGGTGTCGAACGGAACGCGTCCGGCCTCGAGCAGCCGCTCGATGTAGGTCGAGTGGTGAATCACCTCGTAGTTGCCGCCGAGCTGCGGATACTCGTTGCCGATCTGATGAAAGCAGTGCGGGCAGAAGGTGACGATGGTCTTCACGTCGTAGCGCGTGAGCGTCTCGATGTTCTGCTTTGCGAGTGTCTGGTAGAGATACTCGTTCCCCATCCGGCGCGCCGGATCTCCGTTGCAGCTCTCCTCCTGCCCGAGGATGGCGAACGGCACCCCGGCGGCCTGGAGGATTCGCGCGAACGCGACGCTGATCTTCTTCGAGCGATCGTCGAACGACCCCATGCACCCGACCCAGAATAGAATCTCGGGGCTCTCGCCACGCTCCACCAACTCCGCCATCGTCGGAATGTCGAGCCCCTCGGCCCATTTCGCCCGATCGTCGGGGCGGAACGCCCACGGTGATCCGTTGCGCTCCATCGACTCGAACATCGGCAGGACCTCGGGCGGAAAGCGCGACTCCATGAGCACGAGATTGCGCCGCATGTCGACGATGTGGTCGAGGTGCTCGATCCCGACGGGGCACTCCTGGATGCACGCGCGGCACGTGGTGCACTGCCAGAGCTCTTCTTCGGTGATGAAGTTGTCGAGGAGCCGATGTTCGAGAATCGCGGCATCGCTCATGCTCCCTTCGTCGCCCTCGCCGTGAATGAGCGCGTGGTGACGCTGCTCTGCACGATCGCCCACGAGGAGCGGGGCCTTCTCCATCAGCCGGTGACGCGTGTCGATGATGATCTTGCGCGGGCTCAGCACTTTCCCAGTGAGATGCGCGGGGCACACCGCGGTGCAACGGCCACACTCGGTGCACGTGTAGCCGTCGAGCAGATCCTTCCACGTCATCTGGTCGACGTCCGCCGCCCCGAACTGCTCGACATTCTCTGCCTCGAGGTCGAGGAAGCGGATGACGCCCTTCGGTCCGGGCCCCTGCGAGTTCGAGAAGTAGACGTTCGGAATCGACGAGACGATGTGCAGGTGCTTCGAGAATGGAAGGTAGTTGAGAAATGCGAGCACGAGCAGCGCGTGCGTCCACCAGAACACGGCGTGCGCTCCGGAAAGCAGCCCTGAGGGCAGCGTGCGCAGCGGCATCGAGAGTGCGAGCGACAGGGGCTTGGCGCGCGTGATCGAGTCCGGGTCGAGCGCGAGCTGCAGCGCGTTCACCGCGAACATCGTCAGCATCAGGCCGGCGATCGCTCCGAGGATGAGCAGGGCGTCGCTGTGCTCGAGATTGTCACCCTCGAGGCGCGCGGGATGAAGCACCAGTCGCCGGTAGAATGCGAACGCAACCGCCGCCAGCACGAGAACGCCAAAGAGGTCCTGCGACGCCGAGTAGAACCCGTAGAGCGGCGCGGAGAGAAAGGCGAACGAGAACGCGGGGAAGCTTCCGTTGAGCAGCAGCTCGGCTGTGCCCACCGTTAGAACGACGAACCCCCAGAAGATCAGCGCGTGCATCGGGCCCGCCACCGGGTCGCGCAAGATCTTCTTTTGCAGAAACGCGACCGTGATGACGTTCTTCAGGCGAACGAGCACGTGGCCGCTTCGATCGTCTGGCTGGGCTATGTCGAGGTAGGAGAGTAGCCGCTGAACGTTGTACGAAAAGAAGCCGGCGGCAAGGAGCAGGACGAGCAGGAAGACCGCGTTCTCGGTTCGCATGGCACCGAAGCTATGGGCCGTCGAGTGACGAAACAACCGGCGCGGTGCTCAGCCCTTCGAGCGCGCCTCTTTCACGGCCGCCGTCAGCACGGGAAGAATCTCGATCACGTCCCCGACGATGCCATAGTCGGCCACCTTGAAGATCGGT
>DATHJR010000609.1:0-4271 GCA_035286525.1 Gemmatimonadaceae bacterium
CAAGGTCGCCCGACATCACGCGCGCGTTCAGCCAGCTTTTCTCATTCGCCGGATCGCTGCTCCGCGTCCCCGCGAGTCCGCCGCTCGCGCGTGAGGCATCGCGCACCGCCTGCGTGGTCGAGCGTGCTGTTGGCGACGTCACCGATGGATTCTTCGAAAAGACGATCTTGGGCATCTCGTTCATCGGCGCGGCGTACACCTCGTTCGAGAATGGCCAGTACGACGCCATGTCGTGAAAGGTACGGCTTCCCATGATGTGCGCGCCGGCCTGCCAGATCGACTTCATCGTCCAGTCCACCGCGCCTTCATCCATCGACGAAAAGATCCAATCGACCTCGCTCTTCGAGCCGCCAACAAAGCCGTCGACCGACATGGACATCTTGAGAATCAATTTCCGCATGGCTGCATCTCCAGTGAATTCCTGTTGAGGACGGCACGACGCGCATCGTCATTCGATGTCGAGAACCGCTCCACACAGGCGACGTATGGCGATGGCCGATTTCGACACGAGAACGAGCTCCTCTCCGCCGGCATCATGACTCAGAGTCCTCGTCGGTTCGGACAAAAGTCCGTTCCGTCCGCTGGATCCGTTTATTTCGTTTTTCCAACCTGTTACAGCCGGTCCGAGCGGCTGTCGCGAACGTGGTCCGGCACTCTGGAATTCAAGTCGTAACAATTTGTTGATACGGATTAAACGGAGCGATCGGACTTTGACGGATGAGCTCGAAACGCGAGGGCGGGCTAGTCGAGAAGGTGGTCAGGGCCCATCGGATCGATCGTGAGGTGCGGTCAAGGCCTAGCGATGGATCAGGCGACCGACGGCAGGAGGTCGGTGTAGACGAAGCGATCGTCGCGCGTGACGGTCTCGCCGATCGTGAGTTCGACGCGCTCCCGAAACAGTGGCCCGTCGTAGACGAAAGTATGAAACTCACCATTCTCTCCGCACGGATCCACATCTCGCGGAAGGTCGTCGAGAAAGGAGGCGTCGTACTGCCGGCCCGAGAAGCTCGGTGGGAGCATGGTGGAATCGACGCACACCACCACGGCGCGAAATCCGTCGTCGAGGAAGGTGCGAGCCAGTTCTCCGGTGTGTTTTCCCCACAGCGGAAAGATCGGCTCCATGCCGAGCGACGCTAGTCGCTCTTCGCGGTAGTGCCGCACGTCCTCGAGAAAGAGGTCGCCGAAAACGCAGCGGTGCAGGCGATTATTCCGCTCGCGCGCACCTGTGAGCGCGTGAGCGAGACACCCTTCGTAGGTCGCGTTGTCGCAGCTCGCGGGGATCTCCATCTCGAGCAGCGGCAGACCCAGTACCGCCGCCTGCGCATGGAGCAGCGACCGGCGCACCCCGTGCACGCTGATACGATCGTACTCCCGCGTCACCGTCGTGAGCAGCGCCTCTACGGCAAGCGACGGGTCAGCGAGCACGGTGCGCAACGCGAGCGCCGAGTCCTTTCCGCCGCTCCAGGCGACGAGTACGGGCTCCGGCGTCACACGAGCTCCAGCGGACTGCTTATCACAGCGAGCGTTGCGTGCATGAGAGGGCGCTACGTGCGCAGCACGCTCGTCGGATTCATCCGCGCGGCGCGCAAGGCCGGCACGGCGCTCGCCGCGACAGCAACAATCGCGACCAGTGCCGAGACTCCCGCGATCGTCACTGGATCGCGCGCACTGACTCCCTCGTAGAGCAGCGATCCGATCATGCGGGTCGCCAGCAGCGAGGCGATACAGCCGATGATCACTCCGATAACGGCCAATTTCAGTCCCTCGCCCACCACGAGGCGTACGACTCGACCAGCGGTCGCGCCGAGCGCGATTCGTATTCCGATCTCATGCCTCCGTTGCGCAACGACGTACGCGATCACGCCGTAGATTCCGATGACCGCGAGCGTCAAGCCCATGCCCCCGAGGCCGAGCATCAACAGCATGATGAATCGCGAGACAGCTAGCGAGCGCGAGATAATATCCTCCATCCTCCAGGCTGTTACAGGCAACAGCGGGTCAATCTCATCGACGGCTCGCTTGATCGCCGGCGTCAAGCTCGTTCCGGGAAGTGCGCCGCGTACGACGAGCGACATGCTGTGCTCCGCCTCGAGTTGCGTGCTCGAGAGGTACACCTCGTCGCGCACATCCTGCTGCAGTCCGCTCGCGTGCATGTCGCCGATCACGCCGACCACCGTTCGCAGCACCGGCGCGCTGGACGGGCCGCCCGGGCAATTGGCGATCCGCCGGCCGATCGGGTTCGCGTCTCCAAAGAGTCGATGCGCAAGACCGCGATTGATGACAATGACGGACGGGGAGGTCGCCGCATCGGCCGCGGTAAAATAGCGGCCGCGCACGAGTGGAATGCGCATGGTCTCCAGGAACCTCGCGCTCGCAATCCTCACATTGGCTCCGATGCCCGCACCTTCCGCTGCCCCCTCGGCTCGCGCCACGCAGTCCCCACCGCCACCGTTGATCGGAACGCGCGAGACCATGGCAACGTTCGCCACGCCTGGAATCGCTGCTACGCGCTCGACAATGCGATTCCATGTGGCGCTTCGCGTGTCGCTACTGGCGTATCGCGAATCGGGAAGCGATATCCCCGCTACGACGAGATTCGCCGGATCGAATCCCGGATCGACGCGTTGTACGAGGATCGAGCTGCGCACGAGCAGCCCGGCCGACACGAGGAGAACGAGAGCACTCGCGATCTCTCCGACCACGAGCGCCTCGCGCAAGTGCGCGCTCATCGAGCCCGCTGCGTCGCGAGATCCCTCGCGGAGCATCTGCTGGAGATCGGGATTGGCCGCCCGCAGCGACGGATAGAGGCCGAATAGAACGCCGCAGCCGAGCGAGAGAGCGAGTGTGAACGCGAGCACTGGTCCGTTGAGCGATGCATCGGCGAGTCGTGGAACGGAGCCTTCAGGAGTCATCGTCACGAGGAACCGAACACCCGCAGCGGCCACCGCGAGTCCGGCGGCCGCTCCCACGAACGCAAGCAGCAAGCTTTCGGCGAGGAGTTGCCGCACGATTCGTCCACGACCAGCGCCGATCGAGCCGCGAATGGCGATCTCCGTTCGTCGCGCGCCAGCGCGCGCGAGCAAGAGACTCGAGATGTTTCCGCAGGCGATGAGCAGCACGAGGGCGACGGCGCCGAGCAGAAGGAGCAGCAGCGTGCGCGCTGAACCGACGAGGGTGTCGCGCAACGGCTGCGCGATGATGCCGCCATCGAAGTAGCCGCCAGGGTACTCCGCCGCGAGCCGTGTCTCGATCGCGGTCAGCTCGGCGATCGCGCGCGCTACCGAAACACCCTCTCGAACGAGTCCGACCACGCTATACTCGTGGTCGGCATGCTCCGCGAGATCGGAGCCGCTGAGCGCGAGAGGGAGCCATCCATCGGCCGCGGACCAGGTGAGATTGTACTCCGCGGGCGCCACGCCGATCACCTCGTGTGGCATTCCGTTGAGCGTGATCGTGCGCCCAATTACGTGCCGATCGCCGCCGAAAGTCGTCTGCCACAGGTGCTGTGACAGGACGACGACTCCCGGTGCGCCCGGTCGGTCTTCATCGGCGCCGAAATAGCGTCCAGCGAGCGGCGGAAGGCGAAGCGCGCTCCAGTATCCCGCCGACGCGAGAGCGAAGTGGAGACTCTGCGGCTCGCCCGAGCCGGTGAGCGTCGCGTCGCGATAGCTGTATGCGCCGAGCGCCTCGAAGTCGCGCGCCTGCGCGAGCCACGATCCGTAGTTCCCCGCCGTGACGACCATTCCGTCCGTGTCATCGCGGCCGTTGCGCTCTCGAAGCGAGACGAGGCGGTCGGCGTGTGCAAAGGGGAGCGGGCGAAGGAGCACGCTGTAGACGACGCTGAAGATCGCGCTCGTGGCGCCGATCCCGAGGGCGAGCGTGAAGATCGCGACCATCGTGAAGCCAGGCGCACGCGCGAGCTGTCGCGCCGCGAAGCGAAGGTCCTGTCGCAGCTCGTCGATCCATTCGCGAAGCTGCAGACGGCCCTCGCGTCGTTCGGCGGACCGACGAACATGCGTGCGCGTGTCCTCGAGTGCCTGGCCGTCGCCGAGGCGATGCACGGCTTCTGCCCGGGCATCTGCGGTGCTCATGCCATGCGCGACGAGGTCGTCGATGCGTGCCTCGATGAACCCATCGAGCTCGTCATCGGCATCGGAACGGATGCGCGCTGCGGTTCGCAGCTGGAGTCGGAATAGCCGTTGCACGCCGGCACGGATCCCTCGTTCCTCCATCGTTGCTATCCCTTGGCCGATTGCGCCGCGAGAATCGTG
>DATHJR010000610.1:0-3422 GCA_035286525.1 Gemmatimonadaceae bacterium
CGACAGGCGTCGCGGACGGCGGAGCGGCCGCGGTAGGTGATCTGCTCGCATACCATCGCCGCGTGCTCGCGGCCGTAGCGCTCGTACACGTACTGCAGCACCTGCTCGCGGTCGCGGTGCGCGAAGTCGATGTCGATGTCGGGCGCCTCGCGGCGGTCGTCGCTCAGGAATCGCTCGAAGAGGAGATTGAGCTTGATCGGGTCGACGGCGGTGATGCCGATGCAGAAGCAGACGGCGGAGTTGGCGGCGGAGCCGCGCCCCTGGCAGAGCACACCGGCGCGGTTCGCGAAGCGGACGATATCCCACACGATGAGGAAGAAGCCGGCGAGGCCGAGCCGCTTGATGAGCGCGAGCTCGTGCGTGAGCTGCGCGCGCTGCCTCGCGTTGATCGTGCCCCAACGCTCGGCCGCGCCCTGCGCGACGAGCCGCTCGAGATATTCGTCGGCGCTGACGCCGGGCGGGAGTGGAAACGCCGGGAGCGTGGGATGCAGCTCGTGCAGCCGGAAGGCGCAGCGCTCAGCGATGGCGAGCGTTGCTTTCACACCATCAGGATGATGGCTCCAGCGCTTCGCCATGCGCGCGGGACTCTGGAGGCGCCACTCGGCGTTGGGGCGCAGGCGCGTGCCCATCTCGTCGAGCGAGCGCTGGTGGCGCAGCGAGGAGAGCACATCGTGCACGATGCGCCCCGCGCGCCGAGCGTAGTGGACGTCGTTGGTGACCACCCACGGTACGTCGAGCGTGCGTGAAATCCCGATGAGTGGCGCGAGCAGCGCGCGCTCTTCCTCGAGCCCGTGATCCCAGCACTCGATCGCCAGCCGTCCATCAAAGACTTCGTGCAGCCGTGCGGCCGCTTCGCGCGCGCCCGCGAGATCGCCGGCTCGCAGCCGGCGCGGCACGAGCCCACGCACGCATCCGGTGAGCGCGAACAGTCCCTTCGCGTGCGCGGCGACGGTGTCGAGCGGGAGCGAGGGGCGGCCGCGCGGGCAGTCCATGCGTGCGCGCGTGATCATCGTCGAGAGATTGCCGTAGCCCGTGCGATCTTCCGCGAGCAGCACGAGGTGGTGCGGCACGCCGCCATCGCCCTGCACCGTTATCTCGGCGCCGATGATGCACTCGAGCGCGTCGCCCTCGCCCGCCTGTGCGAAGGCGACGATGCCGCCCAGCTCGTCGTGATCGGTGATCGCGAGCGCGTGATAGCCCAGCTCCACCGCGCGATCGACCAGCTCCTCGGGATGCGACGCGCCGTCGAGGAGGGAGAACGCGGAGTGGCAGTGGAGCTCGACATATGGTGCTCGCGCGCGCGGCTCAGTCATACCAGCCCTGCACGAACCAGCGTTCGCGCTCGCGGAAGGCGAGGAGCTCACCGCTGTCGGATTCGCAGCGCCAGTAGTCGCGCGCGTAGCCGTCCTTCCACCAGTCGCCCGAGAGGCGCTCGGGGCCCGCGGCGCGCTCGATCGCGACGCGGCGGTCGCGCCACCAGAGCGCGCACGGGCGATCGCCGTCCCACTCGACGTCGACGGTCTCCGGCGTCTCGAGCAAGCGGAGCGCGGGCGCGCGCGTGGGCTCGGCCGCTTTCTCGATGCTCACGGCACGATCACCGCGCGCGGTGCTGCGCGCGTCATCGCTCTCGCACCACGCGCCGTTGCGCTCGGGGCGATGCTCGTCGCGCAGCGCGGGGCGTACGACGGCGCGCGCGCCCAGCTCCGCGCGGAGGCGCGCGAAGGCGGCGTCGGCGGCCGCGGGGTCGTGCCAGCCGAGCGCGAGGAGGTCGCCCTGCTCGCTCGAGGCGGGCGCGGTAGAGGTGATGGCGACGGCGAGCCCGCACACGGGCGCGGTGAGCGTCCACGTATCGAGGAGCGCGCGGCAGTGCTCCACCAGCGGCGCCGCGCGCGCGACGGGGCGCGGGAGGTGCACCTGCCGCGTGACCGTGTGCGCCGCGGCGCCGGAGGGAAGCGCGCTGCGGCGATCGTCGAGCGTGAGCGTGATCGCGATCGTTGCCGCCGCGCGCCCCTCGGATGCGAGTGCGGATGCGAGGCGGTCGATGGCGGGGCGGAGGAGAAAGAGCACCGGCTCCATCGTGCTCGCGGGCGAGGAGAGCTCGACCTCGGCCGCGTGTCGCGCGGAGACCGTCGCGAGCACGGGGTGACGCACGTCCTCGCCGCGCGCGAGCCTCCACGCGGCGAGCCCGATCGTGCCCCAGCGCCGCTCGACGTCCTCGCTGTCGAGCGCGGCGAAGGCGCCGGCGGAAGCAATGCCGAGGGCGGCGAGCGTGGCGCGGAGCTCGCCTTCCATCGGGATGAGCGCGAGCGGCGCGGGCGCGAGATACGCCGCGTCGCCGCCGGCGGGGACGATGAACGCCGCGTCTGCGCTGGCGCGACGGCCGGGTGCGGCCCACGTGGCCGCGCGCGCAACGACGCACGAGCTCGCGACCGCGACGCGCGCGCGCGGATGCCACGCGCCCGCGATCTCCGCGAGCGCGCGCACGAGCATCCGCTCACCGCCCATCGCCTCGAGTCCGTGGGCGCCGATCCACCAGAGCCCCGGCTCGTGCACTGCCGGTGTCACCTGCGGGCTCGCGATGAGAAAGTGCGCGGAGAGCTCGGCGATCGCGCTCGCGATCGCCGTGTCATCCCAATCGAGAACGGTGAGCGCGGCGCAGTGTGCGCGCGCCTCGAGCGCCGTCATCCCGCTGCGCACGCCGGCGCGCGCGGCGGCGCCGGAGACCGCGCGCAGCTTGCCGGCATCAACCAACGCGACCAACTCGTCATCCCACGAAGGCGGAGCTTCGCTTACGGCGTGGAGGTGTGGATGCGACGGAGTTTTTCGCGGCGGGTTTTGACGCGGCTGTTTTTCCCGCGGCGGACTTGTCGGGGTAGGAGGTGATGATGGGAGTGGATGGAGCGGGAGTGTACGGACGCTCCGGGTGCGCCACACCGCGGCGATCGGGAACCTCGGGATGCGCACACAGGCGACGCGCCACTGCTCGGCCATAACTCACCTCAATCGTCCGGCGTTTTCCACCCTTCTCCAGCGTGATCGTGGTCGTGCGCTCGGAGCGCTTGCCGCTCTCCCTCGCCGCGCGCGCCGGATCGCGTGCGGCGAGTCGTATTCGAACCGAGCTTCCCGTCGCGTCGCCGCCGTGCTCGCCGGTGACGACGAAGGCCGCGCCGACATCGCGCGCGAGTCGCGTGAGTCGCACCGCGAGCACGCGCGAGAGCTGGGGCGCGCCATCCATCACCACGAGCGCGAAGGCGCCGGAGCGGAGGAGGAGATCGGCGCACCATGGTGCGCGAGCCGCGTTGGCAGGGCGGATGATCCAGAGCGGCGCGCGCTCGCTGCCGACATGCGCCCAGTCGCGCGGCGCGAGCGTGCGCGTGGCATCGATGTACGCGACCCATCGTCCGCTGCTGGCCGCGGACGAT
>DATHJR010000611.1:0-2287 GCA_035286525.1 Gemmatimonadaceae bacterium
GCGAGATGCAGGAAGCTGCCGAACTGTCTGTACCGCTCGTCGTCGATCTCGGAATTGGTAGCAATTGGCTAGAAACCAAGTGACAGTCCAGCCTCCCGGAACGCATCTGGCGAGACGTTGGAAACGGCCAATCGTCAAATAGTTACGGGCCTCATCACCGTCCGCCATTTGCGCTTCGCGTAGCACGGACAGAGCGCCTTTGCATGCTCATTTTTCCTCGGATACGCACCGCACGAATGCCTTCCCGTCGTCGTTCCGGGTTCACCTTGATCGAGCTCTTCGTGGTGCTGGTCATCATCGGCATCCTCGTCGGCTTGTCCATCCCGCGACTGCACGCGTTCAAGCACCAGTTCTACATCACGACGATGATTTCCGATCTCCGAAATCTGGCGGCCACCGAGGAGGGGTACTGGAGCTCGGTGGATGCGTACACCTCGGATTTCAACGCCCTGCGCTTCAACGTCACCCCGGGCGTCTGGGTCACATTCGTCCAGGCTGACAGTACCGGCTGGTCCGCCTCGGCTACGCACGACAGTGATACCTCTCACTGCGCGATTTACTACGGAGCCGCCGCTCCAGTCCCACCCGCTACGGTCAAGAACTTCATCGGATGTAGCAAGTAGAAGCGCTGTCTGGCTCCTTGCAGATTGCCGGAACACTGGCAAATCAACCGGTCAAATGTGCCGAATAAGATGCATCAGTAGTGCGTAAGCTGTTGCTTCACAATGAGTTGCATATGCGGACTCAACGGGGCACTCCGATTGCCTTGTACTCTACCGCATACTGCTGCAACCTCACGGTGGAGCAACACATGACCAACACGCGAAAATCGGGCTTTACCCTCATCGAGCTGCTTATCGTCGTCGTGATCATCGGCATCCTTGCCTCGATCGCGATACCCAAGTTCGCCTCGACGAAGAGCCAAGCGTTCCTCGCCGCCATGCGCAGCGACCTTCACAACCTCGTGACGGCGGAGGAAGGGTATTACTACTCGAATAGCAGCTACAACAGCAGCCTCTCGCAGCTCAACTTCCAGTCGTCGGCCGGAGTGACCATCACCGTTCCCGAGGCCACTGCGGGCGGATGGTCGGCTGCAGCGACGCACTCTTCGCTCGGCGCCGAGACGTGCACGGTATATTTCGGTACCGCTGCGGCTCTTGCGCCCTCGACGCTCGAGGGACGAATCACCTGCAACTGATTCGCCAATGGTCCCTCGCGCGTGACCAGCGCATCGATCAATCGAGATAGCCCGCTCGACGACCGTCCTTACCGGGAGTTCGCGCACAGGCGAGAAGGGATGATCTTCGCGATGGACGGCGGACTATGGCTGCACCGCCACGCGTGGAAAGGTCGGCCCATGGCCCACCTGGTCTCCACCGATCGAGAGCGCCTGCTTCAATTTGGCCGCTCCGTTGGCCTCCCCGCTGCTCGCCTCCAGTACAAGCCTCTCAAGGATCCGCGCACCGGCATGCGCCAGGAAGCCTGGCATTGGGATTTGGTCGGCGATTTGCTTCCATCCCGCTGAACCCATGCGCACGTTGACGCATGCCTCACCTCGCGGAAGATTGATCCCCATGTCCGCTCGTGGAGTTTTCACAGGTGCCCTCGTGCTGGCCTTGCTCGTTGCATGTGAGCGCAAGACACCAGCGAAGCGACCGGACTCCGTAGCGCTGGAGCCATCACCGCCTCCGGCACTCCCCGTAACCACGCCGCCGGCTGCGAGCCCATCGACGTGGGATACCAGCGCGGGCCCTGTAATGTTCGTGCGCGGCAACTCGACATCCGAAGCCTTCGTCGTCTTCCCCACGATCACCGACAGCACGCCAGCGGACGCCGTTCACTTCGACTCGGCGCTCGCTCGAAATACGGCGATCGAGCTCTTTCAACACACGGGTGGTGCGGAGACTGCACGTCTCGGCCCGATGGGGGGTGGCGAATGGAATGCCGATCAGTGCATCGAGTGGCCGGCAGCGAAGGTTCGGACGCTCGCGAACAGCGACCCCACAACGGGTTGGACTGTCGCTTTTCTGCGTGGACGTGCGAAGGCGCTGCCACTCGACACGGTCGAATCGATGTCTCACGCGGATTCGGCGCGGCTCGCGGCGGACATTACGCGTCTCGTCTCGACGGTGCCAGACGACACCTCACGCACCTTTCGCGGCATCCCGTTCTCCGTTCGCACTGCGTATCGTTTCACGCCGGTAGCTGGCGTCGAGGCCGTCGTTGCCGACGTGGTGCGAACGCTGAATCAGGAGGCAAATCCGCTCGAGGAGCACACGCTCGTCGT
>DATHJR010000612.1:0-3317 GCA_035286525.1 Gemmatimonadaceae bacterium
AATCTCACCGTGCTCGGTGAGCCGATTGGGGCGACGCTGCTCGCGGCGGTTCTCCCGGGAATCCGCGAGACGCCGTCGGCGCGTACGCTCGCCGGCTTTGCGCTCGTACTGCTTGGAATTCTGGTTGCGGTGACGAATGCCGCGGCGACCTCCGGAGGCAAGACTGTCACCGAACCGCTATGATCTCGATGTCGTCGCCACGCGTGGCGACACGATCGAATCGCGACATCACGTTCACGCGGTCGTGTGCAACGCCGATGGGATCATGCTCGGGAGCGCGGGCGACCCGACGTATCTGACCGTCTGGCGCTCCTGCGCGAAGCCCTTCCAGCTGTTCTCGTTCGTGGAATCGGGCGGCTTCGACGCCTGCGGCTGGGGGAGCGAGGAGCTCGCGCTCGCGTGCGCCTCGCATGGGGGCGAGCCGGAGCACGTGGCGCTCGCGGCGAGGATGCTCGAGTCGATCGGGCTCGAGGAAGGTGATCTCGCGTGCGGTGCGCACGAGCCGGTGACGCGCCGCGGCGTGCGGCTCATGCATCAGGCGGGACTTTCGCCCTCACGACTGCACAACAACTGCTCGGGCAAGCACGCGGGGATGCTCGCGTTCGCGCGCGCGCAGTCGTGGTCCACCCTGGGCTACGAACGGCTCGGCCACGAGGTTCAAAACCGGGCTCTCGCGCAAATTGCACGATGGAGCGGCAGCCCACGCGACGACATGGAGCTGATGGTGGACGGATGCGGAGTCGTCGCCGTGGGATTGCCGCTTGCGGCGCTCGCTTCGGCCTTCGCGCGCCTCGGCGCAGCGGCGGAACGGGGCGAGGAAGTGCCGGCGCGGATCATAGCCGCGGTCGCCGCGCATCCATTTCTTTTTGGGGGAACGGACCGGTTCGATACGGTATTAGTGGAGGAATCGGGTGGGCGCCTCATAAGCAAGGTCGGCGCGGAAGGCGTACATGCGGTTACCATACCTGCGGAGGGAATTGCGGTAGCGATCAAGGTGGAGGACGGCGCCGCGCGCGCTCAGCATCCGGCTCTGCTGAAACTCCTGCAGTATCTTGGCGTCCTGCCTGAGGAGCTTTCACCGCGACTTTCGGCGTTTGCCCGTGCGCCGATCATGAACACCCGCAACGAGCTCGTGGGTGAAGTGCACACGGAAAACTGACATGCCGCCAATTCTAGATCCATTCCGCGACATCCTGATGACGTCTCTGACCGAAACGGAAGCACCTTACACCACGCTCGACTCGCCCACGGCGCAGCTCATCGACCTCGCAGCAGCGCTCGCGGCCGGTACGGAAGCCGAAATGCGCTCGGCGCTCGAGGCGGCGGCGAAGTCGGCGATCGATCCCGTTTGGGTGGAGGAGTTGGTGCTGCAGACGCATCTGTTCGCAGGTTTTCCCCGCACGCTCAACGGCATGCGTCTCTGGCGGCGCGCGTCGAATCGCGTGGCCGAGTCCGCGGATTTCGAGGAGTCGTTGCGTGCGTTATGGACCTCTCGCGGCGAGCAGACGTGCGAGGAGGTGTACGGCACCTTGTACAAGCGGCTGCGCGCGAACATTCGGAGCCTGCACCCCGCGCTCGATTCGTGGATGATCGATCTGTACGGTCGCGTGCTCGGCAGGCCGGGGCTCGATCTCAAGCGTCGCGAGCTGTGCATCGTGGCAGCGTGCGCAGCGCTCGAGCAGGATCGGCAACTGCACTCGCACCTGCATGGCGCGATCAACGCGGGCGCGAGTCCGGAAGAGGTGGACGACACGCTCCGCATCGTGGCCCCGCGTCTGAGCGCGGAGTCCGGTCATCGCTACTCGCTGCTCTGGGCGCGCGTGCGGCGCGCATGACATCGTTCATCGATCGCGTCCAGATCAAGGTGAGCGGCGGCGACGGCGGCTCGGGGATCTCGTCGTTCCGCCGGGAGAAGTTCATCCCCCTGGGCGGCCCCGATGGCGGCGATGGCGGTCGCGGCGGAGACGTGTACGTACGCGGGGACTACAATCTGGCGACGCTCCTCGACTACACCTACCGCGACAAGTGGGCGGCCGAGCGCGGTGATCACGGATCGGGGAACAACAAGACGGGACGGTCGGGAGAGGACATTGTGCTCCCGGTTCCTCCGGGAACGATCGTGCGCGACATCGACAGCGGCGCGGTTCTCGGCGAAGTGCTGGCCGACGGAGATGAAATTCTCATCGCCAAGGGCGGGCGCGGCGGAAAGGGGAACGCGTTCTTCGCGACGCCCACACACCAGTCGCCGCGAGAGTGGCAGCCCGGTGAGGAAGGAGTGTCGCGCACGATCGAGCTCGTTCTCAAGCTCATCGCGGACGTCGGGCTCGTAGGTCAGCCGAACGCCGGCAAATCCACGCTGCTCTCGGTGATTTCGGCGGCGCATCCGAAAATTGCCGCGTATCCGTTCACGACGCTGTCCCCGAATCTCGGGGTGGTGCCACTCAGCGACCATCGCTCGTTCGTCGTCGCCGATATTCCCGGCATCATCGAAGGCGCGCACGAGGGAAAGGGACTTGGCTTGCAATTCCTGCGGCACATCGAGCGCACGCGAATTCTCGCGTTCCTGATTCCGGTCGATTCAATGGATTGGCAGGCCGAGTACGATGGGCTTCGCGCGGAGATACGAAGCTACTCCGCCGAGCTCGCGGAGACGCCGCACTGCGTGGTGTTCACCAAAATGGATCTGCTCGGCGAGCTCGAGCCGCCGCCAATCGAAGCGCCCGAGGCGTTTGGCGTGTACGCGCTCAGCGCTGCCGGACGGTTGGGGCTGGACGAGGTGCTCGGCGCGTTCTGGAGCAAGTTGCTCGATCTCCGGAAAGCGGCGCAGGTCGAGGCGGCGAACGCCGTTCTCCCCTAGCGACGAGTCGCGGCACGCCGCGCTCGCGCTGTCGCTCCTCCCGGGAGTCGGCGCGGTGCGGTTCAGGGAGTTGGTCGCAGTATTTGGGTCACCCGCGCAGGCGTGGGATGCCACTCCGCCGTCGCTCGAGCGGGACTCCGCCTCCGAGAATGCCAAGCGCGCCATGCAGCGCGCGAGCGATGCGGGCGCGCAGATCCTCGTGAGCGGCGATACCGGATACCCGGAGCGGTTGTTGGCGCTCCCCGATCCACCGCCGGTGATCTTCGCGATCGGCTCCGTCGAATGCGTTGCGGGACCGTGCGTCGCGATCGTAGGCACGCGGCGCGCGACGAGCTACGGCGAGCGTGTGACCACCGAGCTTGCGGGCGCGCTCGCGCGCGCGGGAGTCACCGTCGTGAGCGGGATGGCGCGCGGGATCGACAGCGCGGCGCATCGCGCAGCGTTGGCCGTGGGGGGCATT
>DATHJR010000613.1:0-10507 GCA_035286525.1 Gemmatimonadaceae bacterium
CGCGAGCAGCTCGAGGCCGAACCGGTCCGCCGCGCGACGGCTTCCCGCGGCAGCGCGCGACGGATCGCCCGCCTGCATCACCGCGCGCGCTGCGCCCGCCGTGTCCCACGACGGCACCGGCGTGATGTGCTTGTAGCGCTCGAGAAAGTGCGCGCACTGGGCGAGCATGATCGGGTGACTGTGCAGCTGCGTGAGCCCGGCGATCGTGGCGCCGGGGATGCCGAGCACGCACAGGCGGATCTGCACGACGGTCTCCGCCGCGATCATCAATCGCTCGTGCATCGCGAGAAGATCGTACGCGCTGTCGACGCCGCCCATGAGCGTGCTCTCGATCGGGAGCAGCCCATAGTCGACAGATCCGGCTTCGGCGGCGTCCATCACGTCCGCAAAGGTGCGCATCGGCACCGGCTCGGCCTCCGCGCCCCAGAGCTGAACGATCGCCTCCTCGCTGAACGCGCCCGCTTCCCCCTGAAAGGCGACGCGCAGCGGCGAGAGCGTCGCCTGCAACATCGGCTGCGCTTCCGGGGCCGTCGCGCTGCGAGCGACCAAGTCGAGCTCCCCGTCGAGAAGCTCGCCAGGCGGCGGAAGATCGCGAGGATCGATCGGGGAATCTCTCATCGTCAAAGAATAAACCCGCAGCTCACTGTCCCTTACCCAGCGCGGTGGCGGCGGACTCCACGAGCGCGGCTTCCGCGTTCACGACCGCCGACACACGCGCGACAGCCTCGTCGACCTCGCCGTATCTCTTCTGCTCGATCGCCTCGCGAACCGCCGGCACGGTCTTCACTCCGTAACCAGTATAAAATCCCGGCGCGTACAGGAGGTGCTGGAACCAGGGGCGCATCGGCAGCCCACGCGCATCGGTGAGCACGTGCTCGCTGTGCTCGAGGATCGCATTCACCGCCGCGAGCGGTGATGTCGCGCGTGCGGAATCGCCGCCGCCGAGCGCCTTCTCGTACGCCTTGCCGTACCGAACGGCGGCGCGGGTGAGCGAGTCCGCCGCGTTCTCGAGCGCGGCGAACGAGATGTGCGGAGGCACCGGCAGCGCGGGCGGAGCGATCGTCGGCGCGCGCGGATCGTTCGTCGCGGCGAAACTTCCCTCCTCGAGCTCGAGGTTGCGCTCGCGAGCGTCATCCGCCGCTCGCGTCGCGAGCTTCTCGAGCTCTCCGACGTAGCCATGAACCGTCTCGGCGAGATTCGCATAATCGTACGGGAGCACGTCCGCGTCGGCGAGGCGCATCGAGGCCGTGCCCGTGGTCTGGGCGAGCGCACGACCGTAGACGAACGACGTATCGCTGAAGTGCGTGTACCAGTAGAAATCGTCGTAGGTCGAGTGATAGATCCCGCTGTTATCCTCTCCGCCATAGCCGAGGTTGAGCGACGGGACGCCGAGGTGCTGGAGGAATGGCGTGAAATCGGAACCGGATCCGAGCGCACCGATGCGAAGGTCGGCCCGATCGCGTGCATCCTTCCGTTCGTCGGGAGTCCCGTTCTGGATGACCGCAGCCTGCAGGCGTTTCCACACGCTGAGATGCGTCTCGGGATCGTCGATGTCGCGTGCGACGCCGTTGATGAACTTCTCGAGCACGTGCGAGCCTTCCATGCCGAGATAGCCGCGGTCGTTGGTGTCGCTGTTCAGATACGCGACGCCCTTCGTGCGGAGCTCGTCCGCGTGCGCCTCGGCCCACTCGGTGGAGCCGAGCAGCCCCGGCTCCTCGCCATCCCACGCGGCGTAGATGAGCGTGCGCTTCGGATGCCAGCCTTGCTTGAGCAGCATGCCGAGCGCGCGCGCTTCCTCGAGCTCGGTGACGAGTCCGGCGATCGGATCCTCGGCGCCGTTCACCCACGCGTCGTGATGGTTGCCGCGCACCACCCACTGATCGGGCTCGGTGCTGCCGGGAATCGTAGCGATGACGTCGTAGAGCGGCTTGAGCGTCCACGTCGACTTGATCTTCAGATGCACCTTCGCGGGGCCGGCGCCAAAGCGGTACGTGATGGGAAGAGCGCCGCGCCAGCCGATGGGCACGAGCGGGCCGCCCAGCGCCGCGAGCAATGGCTGCGCATCGCCGTACGAGATCGGGAGCACGGGGATTTTCGTGATCGTCTTCGCCTCGGAGATCGGGAGGCGCTTCGCGTCCTTCGTCGCGCCGACGCCGGGGGTGAGCGGGTCGCCCGGGTAGAGCGGCATGTCCGCAACGCTGCCGCGCTGAACGCCATCGCGCGGGCGCATCGGACCAGCCGGAAACACCGTGCCTGCGGCGTAGCCGTCGTCTCGCGGATCGGAGTAGATGAGGCAGCCCACCGCGCCATGCTCCGCCGCGACCTTCGGCTTGATGCCGCGCCACGAGCCTCCATAGCGAGCGATCACGATCGCGCCCTTCACCGAGATGTCGTGGCGCGCGAGCTCGTCGTAGTCGGCAGGTATGCCGTAATTGACGTAGACGAGCGGCGCGGTGACGTCGCCGTCGATCGAATACGCGTTGTAGGTCGGCAGCGCCTCGGCCCTCTGGTTCGATGTCGGATCCTGGGCCAGCGCGGGCTCCTGCAGCTTCGCGACGAAGTGCGTGGGCGACACGAGCTCCACGGCGCGATCGATTGGCGTTGGGAAGAGCACGTCGAAGGACTCGATGTGCGCATCGAGCCCGTAGCTCTTGAACTGCGCCAGAATCCACTCGGCGTTGTCCTTGTCGTATGGAGACCCAACGTGGTGCGGCCGTGCCGTGAGTCGCTTCATCGCCGCGCGCATGTTCGCCGGTTGCGGGATCGCCCTGAACTTCTCCTCCCAATCGCGCTCGATCTTGCTGGAGCTCTCGGTGAAGCCGAAGAGCGTCGGCTGGATGGGAGGTGTGGCGGCGACGAGGAGCACGACGGCGGCGAGGCCGGACACGATGCGAACGACAGGCACGTGCATGCGAGGTGAGTCCTGTGTGTTGGGGGAGGTGAATCGAAAATGAACCGGCGCGGGTTCCGGCGCCAGTTAGCCCGGCGGCGACATGGCGGCGACAGCCGCGTCGAGTGCATCGAGCGTGGGCACGGTACCCTGCGCGATGCGCGCGTTTCCGCCGCCGCGCCCGCCGTGCTCCGCGAGCACCTTCTTGAGCGCCGCGCCGGCATCGATGCCGCCCTCGGCCGACGCGACCACGATTGTTGGCGGGGCGGCGAGCGTACCCACGAAGACAGCGTCGCCGAGAGCGAGCGTGGCCTGGGCGAGCGATCGAAGCTCTTCGATGGTGCCGGTGGTGCGACGCTCGACGATGCGCCGGCGACCGGCCGCGTCGGGCGTCGCCGCGTCGAACATCTCACGCGCGCGATAGGCATCGAGTGCGGCGGCGGCGTCGCGACGCGCGGAGTTCGCCGCACGCAGCTCTTCGCCCTGCGCCTTCGTCTTTGCGACCAGCTCCGCGGCCGCGACGGAGAGTGACTGCGCCAGCGCCGTGATGAGCTCGTGGTCCGCGCGCGCCGAGCGGACGGCCCGCAGTCCGCACACGAACTCGACGCGCGTCGTCCTCCGAACGCGCTCCGTTCCGCGGATGAGCATCGCTCCGATCTCGGCGGTCGAGCGCACGTGGGTGCCGCCGCACGCGCTCCTGTCGAGGGCGTGAATGTCGACGATGCGGAGCTCTCCCTCGCGCGGCGGCGGCTTGCGCAGTCCGGTGACCGTCGCCGCGCTCTCGTAGAACACGGACACTTCGCGCGGCTCCGCGATTGCGAGATTCGCAAGCTCCTCGGTGGCGATGAGCGTCTTCGCCGGCACCGACTCGCCGTCGAGGTCGAGTGTGGACGAGGTGGCGCCGAAGTGCACGCTGACGGTGTCGAGCCCGAAGCGGTCGGAAAAGATGGCGGAGAGCAGATGCTGTCCCGTGTGCTGCTGCATGTGATCGAAGCGACGGGTCCAGTCGACGATGCCGGTCACGACCTGCGCGTCGCGTGGAGCGGGCGCGATGAGCACGTGCGCGATGCGGTCGCCCTCGACGATGACATTGGTCACCTCTATTCCAGCGAGCGAGCCGGTGTCGAACGGCTGGCCGCCCGATGTCGGGTAGAAGGCCGTGCGGTCGAGATAGATCGTGCGGCCGTCGTCGGCGCGGTCGACGATTCGCGCGTCGAAGGAGCGCAGATACGCATCGGCGTAGTAGAGTCGGTCGGTCATGAACGCATCATAGCAGGATTCGATGCTCCGCACGACCGGCGCGCGGTGGCGCTGGGCGCGGCGCGCGGGCATCTTAGCCTCTCACGCGACGCCGACGAAACTTCTGCCAGATGGACAATGGCCGCTCGATCGCTTTGCATCGCGCTTCCGATTCTCGCGGCACTTGGCGCGTGTCACCAACCGAGCGGCGGCGCGCCGATGCGTGCGCCCGCGACACTCGCGCCCGCCGAGTCGATGTTTCAGGCCCTGCACGCGGTGAAGGATCGCATTGGCGTGACGAGCGCGCGCGGCGCGAGCGCCGATACCGATGGGACGCCGCTAGCAGAGCTGCAACGCAGGTACGCTGCGATGCGTGCGCCGTTCGCCGCCGCGCTCTCAGGCGTCGATCCCGGCACTCTCGCGCCCGAGGACCGGCGCGCGCTCGCCGCGATGCGCGCGACGCTCGCCGGCGGGCTGGCGTCGGATGCGGACGACACGGAGCCCGGCGACCCCGCCGCGCACGCGCCACCGGATTGCGACTACGATGCGGCAGCGATCGCTCGCGGCGACTCGGCCTACGAGCGACTCGAGCGCCGCATCTACGCGTGCTACACGCGCGCCGTGCAACGCGTACAGTTCGAGGGAAAGACGCTCGACCGCCTCACCGCCATCGGCATGCTCGCGCAGATGGACGATCGCGAGCAGCGACATCGCCTGTTCCTGGCGATCGATACGATCTGGCGGAGCATGAACGGCGACGATAGAGCGCGGAGCCCGTACCGGGAGTTCCTGAAGCTGAGCGCCGCGCGCTGGCGCACCCGTGGCTCGCCCGTGGACGCCGAGGCGCGCGTGCTGCGCATCGATCCCGCGCAGATGGAGCGCTGGCTCGAGTCGGTGCTCGAGGCGTGGCGCGTGAGCACGCCGAGCACGATGATCGAGCCGTGGGACTGGCACTATCAGGCCGGAGCGGCGAGCCGAGCGCTGAGCGCCCGCATTCCCCTCGACGATCTCGGCACGCTCAACGCGCATTACTTCCGCGATCTCGGCGCCGACGTCGTCGCCCTGCACGTGCACTACGATCTCACGCCGAGGGTCGGGAAGACGCCGGTGGCGTTCACGGATTTCGGCGGCCGGCCGCACGTGGTGAACGGCGCGTGGGTGCCGGGAGAGCCGTGGGTGTTCGCCACGTATCGCGTGGGCGGGCTCGACAACCTCGACGAGCTTCTGCACGAGAGCGGGCACGCGGTACACATCTCGGCCATCCATCAGCGACCAGCATTTCTCGACTGGCCCGACAACGATGCCCTCACCGAGGGGCTCGGCGACGTCGCGGCGCTCGAGGTCTACGAGCCCCGCTGGCAAATGCACTATCTGGGCGACTCCGTGTCGACGCAGGTCGGATTGCGGGCGCGTTACGGCGGGATCGCGCTCGACATCGCGTGGTCGCTGTTCGAGGTGCGCATGCATCGCGATCCGGCTGCCGACCCGAACACGGTGTGGGATGACATCACGAGCCGATATCTGCACATCGTGCCGCATCCGGAGCTCTCGTGGTGGGCGATGCGCGGACAGCTCATCGATTCACCGGGGTACATGGCCAACTATGCCATCGGCGCAATCATCATCGCGGACGTTCGCGCGCGCGTGAAGCAGCTGCACGGCGACTTCACGACCGGCGATCCGACGTGGTACGCCTTCATGTCGGAGCACATCTACCGCTTCGGACTATCGAAATCCTCGGCGGACGTCATCACGGATTTTCTAGGACGGCCGATCGGCGCGGATGCGATTCTCGCCGACATGCGACGCATGGCGGCGCGCTAACTCTTCTGTTTGCTGAACCGGTCAAGCGCGGCGCGCTCCGAGGGCGTGAGGCTGTTGATCCCCTTCAGGCTGATCTTGTCGAGCAGGCGGTCGACTTCGTGGCGGTTGATCTCGTGCAGCTCGCCGCGCGGGATCGTGGCCCAGCGCTTCATGTCATCGCCGCGGGGGGGCGTTGGCTGGCGCACCTCGGCGCGCACGGGTCCGGACTTTTTCGGGCGCGCGCGCGAGCGCGAGATCACGTAGAGATAGATCGCCGCGCCCACCAGCCCGCCCAGGTGCGCGAGGTGCGCCACGCCGGGCTCGAACCCGCCAAGCCCGAAAATCGACATTACGACGGTAATGACCACGAGCCACCGCATCTGAATCGGCAGCACGCCGTAGATGTACACGCGATCGAGCGGCCAGAATCGCGCGTACGCGAGCTCTACTCCGAACACGGCGGCCGACGCGCCGAGGATCGCGACATCCGGTGTGAACACCGAGAAGAGTGCGCCGGTAAATCCGGAGATGAGGTACAGCGTGATGAAGCGATTGCTTCCCAGCCGCTCCTCCACGCGCGGGCCGAAGAAGTAGAGCACGATCATGTTGAAGAGGATGTGCCAGAAGCCCCCGTGAATGAACATGTACGTGAGCGGGGTCCACGGAGCCGACAGCACGCGCGCCGGGACGAACGCGAGGAGTGAGGTCAGCTCCGGATACGCGAGTTGCAACAGGAAAACGCCGACGTTCGCGATGAGCAGTCGTTTGACCCAGGGTGTCATGAGCGTAGCCTAGAGGACGATCGAATGATTTTCCAGAGCGCACGCGCGCTTATCTTGTGCCATGCCAGAATCCACCGCCGGTAGAAGGGCATTGCGCGCGCTTCAGGCCGGCGCGATCGGAATCGTGCTGGCTGCGTCAACCTATAAGTTATTCGAACTCGATCGATATTTCGTTCCAAAGGAGCTTGCGCTGCACCTCACGGCGCTCGCTGCGATCATCGCCTGCGTGCAGGGCGCGCGACGCCTGGAGCTCACGCGCGTCGACACCCTCCTCGGCCTTTATCTCCTGCTCGGCCTGATTTCCGCCGTCGCCGCCGACAATCATTGGGCCGCGGCGCGTGCCGTGGGGATCACCTTTTCCGGCCTCGTGCTCTTTCGCGCGGCGCGAGCGACCGTCAGCGCCGGCTGGTGGTCGCAGCTCCTTGCGACACTCGTGTTCGCGATCGTCCTCGCGTCGATCACGTCACTGCTGCAGGCGTATGGCGTCACAAGCGATCTCTTCAGCGTGAACCGCTCGCCGGGCGGCTCCTTCGGCAACCGCAACTTCGTCGCCCATCTCGCCGCCATCGGCACGCCCGCGCTCCTTCTCGTGCTCGTGCTGGGCGCGCGGAAGTGGAGAGCAGTGGTGGCCAATCTCGGCGTCGCGATTCTGTCGGCGGCGCTCGTGCTCACGCGCAGCCGCGCCGCGATGCTCGCGGTGATCGCCGTCGCGCTCATCCTCGCTGCGGGAATCCTGATCGCGC
Organism: Gemmatimonadaceae bacterium; assembly: GCA_035286525.1. GTDB lineage: Bacteria > Gemmatimonadota > Gemmatimonadetes > Gemmatimonadales > Gemmatimonadaceae > FEN-1250. Next base: position 7,458 of record DATHJR010000613.1, read on the forward strand.
AGCGACGCTTCCACGATCCGCGGATCGCGCGCCGCCTCTCGCTCGCCGGCGCTTGTGCCGCCGCCGGCGCGATCGCGGCGATCGTCATCCCCAACGCGCTCAACTGGAAGAGCGATTCGCCCTATCTGGACACCGTCACGGGCGTCGTGAACTATCGCGAGGGAAGTGGCCGCGGCCGACTCGTGCAGTACGGCACCTCGCTCAGGCTTGCGGCCCAGCATCCGCTGCTCGGTGTTGGACCCGGAAACTGGGCGGTGGCATATCCGAAAGTTGCGGGGAAGGGTGATCCCTCCATCGATCGCGACGAGGGGATGACCTCGAACCCGTGGCCGAGCAGCGACTGGATCGCGATGCTCGCGGAGCGAGGCCTACCGGCGACGCTCGCGTTCACGCTCGCCATGGTCGGGCTCGTGGTGCTCGCGTTCCGAGCGATGCGCGATTCGCACGGCCTGGACGAGTTTCTCCCGCCGCTCGCGCTCGTGGCCACGCTCGCGGCAACGCTGGTGGTTGGATGCTTTGACGCTTCACTCCTCCTCGCGCCGCCGACGCTCTTCGTCTGGGCGCTCCTCGGCGCGCTCGCGACGCCAGCCGCGGTGCGGATGTCGATTCCCCTGTCGACGGCCACCGCGCGAGGGCTCGCGCTCGTGGGCGGCTCGATCGTCATTGCGTTCGCGCTCTCGCTTCGCTCCGCCACGCAGCTCGCAGCGATGGCGATGTTCTCATCGGCCAGCACCGTCGGCGAGTACGACCGGGCATCGATCGCGGATCCGGGGAGCTATCGCATCCAGATGCGCGTTGCGGAGATCGGCGCGGAGCGCGGCCGGTGCGACCTGGTGAAGCGGCACGCGATGCGCGCGCACAATCTCTTTCCGTACGCTCCGGAGCCCGCACGGCTGCTCGGCGCGTGCGGCGTGCGGCTCAGGCGTCGCTGAGCTCGAGCGCGGCGCGAGGCTCGGCGAGCTTCGCGGGGATCCAGCAGTGCATTCCGACGGAGCGAAGTCCCGCGCGTGCGAACGCTCTCCGATAGAACGACGGTGGCCGCTCGAGGTACGATTTCATGTCGCCCTCGATGTCATCGGCGGAGGTGAACAGTCCGAGATACGCAACGCCGCGCAGCCGCTTCGCCAGCGCTCCCATTCCCTCGCGAAGCTCCGGCGCGGCGACGTAGTGCAGGACGTCGTTGCAGATGATCAGATCGAACGTTCCGCGAAGTCGGAGCGCGTCGAGCGAGGTGATGTCGCCCTGGCGGATGTTGCGGCGCGCGCCGTAGCGCTCGACGACATACGCGCTCGGATCGATGCCGAGGTAGTCGAGATGCGGACGTTCGCGGCGGAGCGCGGCGCGCCAGAGCCCTTCGCCGCAGCCGACGTCGAGCGCGTTGCGCACGCGGCGCTCGAGCAGCTGCTCCGCCACGGCGATGATCGTTCGCGCGATGCGCGCGCGCTCGATGGCGGTGGAAACGCGATGGCGGGGATGACGATACCAGCGGTCGTAGTACGCGCGGTCGAACCCGTGGGTCAGCGGGCGCTCCGGGGCAGCTCGACGCGCTCGGGCGTTGGCACCTGCACCTTGAGCAGATAGCGCTGCGATTCGGAGATCCGCTCGACCTCGATCGAAACCGATTCGATCCCCTGCTCGATGCGCTCGAGGCGCGCGCCGAACTCCTGCGGCATCGCGGGCTTGAGTGCGCGCCGCTCGATCAGGCTGCCAAGCGCGCGAGCGAGCGGCTTGCCGACCGCGATGACCGCGATCATCAGCAGAAAGGCGTAGCCCAGATTCTCGACGCGCGGAGGCACGTCGAACGGCATGTCATCGGGAATCGACGTGCCGGTGGTGGCGATCACGGGCGCATCGGGCGCAGTGGGAGCCTGCGGCAGCGGCGGGGCTACCGTCACGTGCCCTGCTCGGTCCACCGTGACCACGTTCCCGTTCTTCGTCTTCTGGATGGTCACGCCGGTGACGCCCTGCGCGGCGCCATCGGCGGCACTTTTCGCGATCCTATCGCTGACGCCGGCGGCCTTGAGCTGCTGCGTGACCTGCGCGCGGATCTGGGCAGCCAGATCCGTGGCGGAGACGTTTGCGTCGGGCGTGGAGGTCTGTTGGTGTAGGTACGGCATCAAAAATCCTCGTGGTTGTCGCATCTGACCCTGCTACCTACGTCTGCGTCCGTCGTCCTGTTTCGGGGTGGGGTGAGTTGCTGCTCACCCCGCCAAGCCTATATTCGGCACCTGTAGGGTTTTCCGCACCCCCACCGCGTACAAACAGGGGCGAAATGGACTGGACGATAATAGCCGTCAACTTTATCTACGCCACTCTCGGCGTCGCACTGATGTGGGTCGCCTACCGCGTTTTCGATCGGCTCACTCCGCAGGTGGACTTCGCCGAAGAGCTGAAAAAGGGAAATGTCGCCGTCGCGATCTTCATCGCCGCGCTCTTTCTCTCGATCGCGCTCATCGTAGGGCGCGCCCTGAATTGAGCAACCACGCGCGCACGGCTTTCCTTGCGGCAGCGATCGCAGTCGCAGCCGCCGGGGCGCCGCGTCGCGCTGCGGCACAGCGCGTCCCGACCGACCGCTACGACGCGTACTTCAAGAAATATACGAAGCGCTACTTCGGCATCGGCTTCGACTGGAAGCTGTTCAAGGCGCAGGGGATGGCGGAGAGCGGGTTGTCGCCCACCGCGAAGAGCTGGGTGGGTGCGCGCGGGATCATGCAGCTCATGCCCTCGACGTACCACGACATCGCCTCGCATCGTCAGGAGATGACGGCGATCGATGACCCGCAATGGAACATCGCCGCCGGCATCATGCACGATCGCGACATGTGGACGCTCTGGAAGGACAGCGTTCCGGACGACGATCGGTGGCGGTTCATGTTCGGCGGATACAACGCGGGAGAAGGAACGATCTTCCGCGCGCAGGGAGTGGCGAGGGCATCGAAGCTCAACGAGCGCACCTGGCCGAACATCGAGAGTGTCGCGCCCACCGTTCCGCGCTGGCGGTACAAGGAGACTCTCGGCTACGTGCACACGATTCAGGAGAATCGAAAGCG
>DATHJR010000614.1:0-2356 GCA_035286525.1 Gemmatimonadaceae bacterium
CGCCGAACGGTGCATTCCTCGCGTGGCTCCCCGTACCGGCGGTGGACAGCCCGCGCTACGAGATCGTCGCGGTGGCGGGTGCGGATACCGCGCGGCTGGAGCACCCCGTGCGGCTGCGCCCGCCCGTGCTAAAGCTCGCGACCGATGGACCGCTCGCGTACGACACCGCGTCGGTGTCGCCGGGGAGCCGGCTCGCCCTTCGCGACGACGACACGGTGCGAGTGACCGTGCGCAGCGCGTCCAACGCGAGCGTGCTGTGGCGCGGCGACCTTGGAACGGTGCAGGCTCTCTCGGCATCGGGAACACTCTTCTCCGCCGACCTGCCCGCGCGCATGCTGCGCGCGCGCACGGAGCTGGTGATCATGCGAGGCAGCGACACGCTCCACGTCGCCCTGCCGCCCGTTGGCATCGCCCTCGCGAACCAGTGGGAGATGCTCGGCCCCGACAGCGTCGGACCCGATGCGACGGACGAGGAGCTGATCGCGCGTCCGATTCCGTCCGGCACGTACAAGTGGTTTCTCCTCCCCGGAACTGCGCTCGAGGTGACGGGGCGGAACGGTGACTTCTCGCGAGTGCGGCTCGACTCGCAGCTCGAGGTCTGGGTGTCCACGGCGGATCTGCATCCGCTGCCGAGCTGGTGGCTGCCGACGAAGCGCGTTGCGGGTAACGCGAGGCTGGTCTCACAGCCGGAGTGGGTGGATCTCGTGGTGCCGATGGCCGGCCGGCCGCCGTACTATGTGGACGAGGGCGCGCGCGAGCTCTCCGTCACGCTCTACGGCACGATGATCAATACCGACATCGTGAACTACGGCGCCAACGACTCGCTGGTGCGCGAGGCACAGTGGACGCAGGACGCGAGCGACCGCGGCCACTTCAGGCTGCAGCTCTCGTCGCCCGCGTACGGCTATCTCGCGTTTTGGCAGAATGGCGCGTTCATATTGCGCGTGCGCCGCCCGCCGCGCATCGATTCCGGGTCGCCGCTCAAGGGGCTCACGATCGCGATCGACCCGGGCCATCCGCCCATCGGCGCCACGGGGCCTACGGGGTTGTACGAGCCCGTGCCGACGCTGGCCGTCGGACTGGTGGTGCGGCAGATGCTCGAAGCGCGCGGCGCGAAGGTCGTGATGACGCGCACCACCGCGGATCCCGTCGCGCTCGGCGATCGCCCGATCATCGCGCGCAAGGCGAACGCGAACGCGCTCGTGTCGATCCACCTGAACGCGCTGCCGGATGGCATCAACCCGTTCACGTCCAACGGCACGGGCGCCTACTACTTCCGATCGCAATCGCTGCCGCTCGCGCGCGAGCTGCAGCGCGCGATGGTCGCGCGGATGGGACTTCGCAACCTCGGCATCAACTACGACAACCTGCGGCTCGCGCGGCCGACGTGGATGCCCGCCGTCCTCTGCGAGGGCGCGTTTCTCATGATTCCCGAGCAGGAGAACGCGCTGCGCACGCCGGAATTTCAGAAGCTGTACGCAACCGCCATCGTCGACGGACTCGAGAGCTACTTCCGGTCGCTGCCCGCGCGATGAGCGCTGGGCGCGCGCTGGCCGCGTTCGCAGTGGCGCTCACCTGCGCGGCGGCGCGCGGTTCGGCGCAGGTGATTCCGAACGCGCACTGGCGCACGATCGACACGCAGCACTTTCACATCCATTTCACACCCGAGCTCGAGCCGGCGGCGCGGCGCGCCGCAATGAGCGCGGAACGCGCGTACGCGAGGCTGGCCGCGCGGCTGCATCCGCCGCGCGGACCGATCGATCTGGTGATCGCGGACAACGTCGACTACGCGAACGGGCTCACGACCCCGTTCCCGACGAATCGCATCGTCGTCTACGCGCACCCGCCGCTCGATGACGTCTCGCTTCGCTACTACGATGACTGGCTGTCGCTCGTCATCACGCACGAGCTCACGCACGTCTTCCATCTCGATCGCACTCGCGGATGGTGGAGCGTCGCGCAGCACATCTTCGGACGATCTCCGGCGCTGTTTCCGAATCAGTTCGAGCCGGGATGGGTGATCGAAGGGCTCGCCGTGTACTTCGAGAGCGACCTCACGGGCTTCGGCCGGGTCGACGGCACCTACGAGCAGATGATCGTGGCATCGACGGCGCGCACGGGCGGGATGCTCGGCATCGACAAGTGGAGTCTCGCGACTACGCGGTACCCCAACGGCGACATCGCGTACGGCGAGGGCGCGCTGTTTCTGGATTATCTCGCGCGCACGCGAGGCGCGGAGTCGATTGGAAAATTTATCGAAACGTCTAGCGGCGCGACGATCCCGTTCCGCTTGAATCACATGGCGAGGCAGGGATTCGGAATCTCGTTCAGCGATGCGTGGCGCGAGTGGCGCGAG
>DATHJR010000615.1:0-12713 GCA_035286525.1 Gemmatimonadaceae bacterium
CTCTCGGTGAGCGATCTGGATGAGGTCGAGCGCTGGCTAAAGGGGGACCTCGGCCCCGCGGTGCACGGCGAGAAGAGTCCGGGCACCGCGCTCGGCCAGGGCGCCAAGACGCTGATCACGAAGCTGCTCGGCGGCCAGGACAAGCACTACGTGGCGCGCTCGAAGGTGTTCCGGCCGCGCTGAGCCTACTCGCGCTCGCGGTTGCCGAGGGCGTGCGGCCGATGTCCGGCGCGCTCGATGTGCTCGAGCTGATGCAGCGTCTCCTCGCCGTAGAACAGCTTGATGTAGTTCGACTGCGCTGGCGTGAGGCGACGGACCGCCCAGCTCAGATGCACGAAGTGCGGCTCGACTGGATGCGTCATCGGGTGCATGCCGATCTCCTCAGGCATGCGGTTTCCCTTGCGCGTGTTGCAGGGCGAGCACGCGGTGACGACGTTCGCCCACTCGTTCGTTCCGCCGCGCGAGATCGGGATGAGGTGATCGCGCGTGAGAGACTCGCGCGGCTTCAGCTCGACCTGGGTGCGCCCGCAATACTGGCAGCGATAGCGATCGCGCGCGAAGAGGAAGGTGTTCGTCACCTGGCGACGGAAGCGGCGCGGCACGTGAATGAACTTCATCAGCCGGATGACCGCGGGCCGCGGCAGCGTGAGGCGCTCCGAGCGCACGAGCCGCCCAGGATCGCTCTCGACGATCTCGGCCTTGCCATCGAGCACAAGGCGAAGCGCCCGACGCATGGGAACCATGGTCAGTGGCTCGAACGAAGCATTTAGTGCCAGACATCCAACGACCACAATTCCCTCCGCGGCCGATACGAAAACTCCCGCCTGATCAATCAGTGCGGGAGCATGCCATCATGCAATCGTCACTGTGCTGTTCACCATAGTGAGCCATCCGAAGCGATCCTCGATCTCGCCGCTGCAGATGCCCAGGTACTGCTCCTGAATCGCGCGCGTCACTGGTCCGGGCTTCCCCGCCCCAACCTGGATCCGGTCCACGGAGCGAATCGGCGTGAGCTCGGCGGCGGTACCCGAGAAGAACGCCTCATCCGCAATGTAGAGCATCTCGCGCGGGATGGACTCCTCCCGCACTTCGTAGCCAAGGTCGCGAGCGATGACCATCACGGAGTCGCGCGTGATTCCCCTCAAGATGCTGGCGCCGAGCGAGGCGGTGTAGATCACCCCGTCCCGCACGATGAACAGGTTTTCGCCACTTCCTTCCGAGACGTGCCCTGCATTGTCGAGCATGATTCCCTCGGCGTACCGATCGATGCGCGCTTCCATCTTGGTGAGCTGGGAGCTCAGGTAATTCCCGCTCGCCTTCGCCAGCCCCGGGATCGTATCCGGCGCGGCGCGCCGCCAGCTCGAGACGCACACGTCGACGCCGAGCTTGAGCGCGTCCTCACCGAGATACCGCCCCCAGTTCCACGCGATAATGAACGTCTCCACCGGCACTTCGGCGGCGTAGACGCCCATCTGCTCACCCGTACGTACGACGATCGGACGCAGGTAACAGTGACGCACATCGTTCGCGGTGACCGTGTCCATCGCCGCCTGCATGAGCGTCTCGAGGTCGTGCTTGAGCGGCATGCGGTAGATGCGGCACGAGTCCTGGAGCCGCCGCATGTGCTCGGCCACACGGAAGACGGCCGGGCCGCCCGGAGTTTCGTAGCAGCGGATGCCCTCGAAGACGCTCGACGCGTAGTGGACGGCGTGACTCATCACATGGATGGTCGCGTCATCCCACGCGACGAACCGACCGTCGCGCCAAATCTTCGTCGTGCGTCCGGACGGAGTATCAGCCATGAAATCCCGTGAGCGTCGTGCACAAAAGCGTGTGATGCAAAATAACGGGACGGACGGAAGCCGCGCCAGAGCGCGGAGAGGCTAGATGCTCTCGCGAATTGCGAAGACGATCTCGCTCACGCGCCCGTGCAGCGCCGGATCTTCGTTGAGAAGCTCCCAATTCCACACCTTGGTAATGCCGGCCACCGCGACGAACTTCGCCGGCTCGGCGCCGAGCGCGAACACGAGCGCGGCTTCGGGGCTGGCATCGGCGGAGCTGGCGAGCGCGGTGAGATCGAAGGCCGCGAGATCGGCCTCCTTCCCGATTTCGAGCGAGCCGACGCGATCCGAGAGCGCGAGTGCGCGCGCGCCACCGAGCGTCGCGAGCTCGAGCGCGCGCGGCGCGGAAAGCGCATCGTAGCGTGCCGCGCGCACCCGCTGCGCGAGCGCCGCCGCGCGTGACTCCTCCAGGAGATGCATCCGGTTGTTCGCGGCCATCGAGTCGGAGCCCAGTCCGACGGCGATGCCCGCGTCGAGCATCTCGAGCACCGGCGCGATGCCGTGTCCGAGCTTCGCGTTGGAGATGGGACAGTGGGCGACGGTGCTGCCACTCGCCGCGATGGCGGCGATGTCCGAGTCGCTCGCGCGCACGCAGTGAATGAGCAGCGGATGCGCGTCGAGCACGCCGAGCTTCTCGAGGAGCGCGATCGGTGACGTCGCGCGCGGCGCGACCGGGAATCCGCGCGCGCGATGCGCGTCGGCGAACGGACCCTCGCCCTCGCACACGAAGCGCTGCTCCGCATCGCTCTCGGCGATGTGCACCGCGATGCGGCGTCCGGAGCGAGCGACGAGCGCGAAGAGCGGATCGGAAACCGTGTAGGGCGCGTGAGGAGACACGCCGACGTGCTGCAGCTCCGTTTCGAACGCGTCGTGGCGCGCGAGCTGATCGGCGAGGCGCGCCGCCGCCTCACGCACCGCGTCCGGATTCGCGGAGGGCGAGAAGACCTCCTGGTACATGATGCCGCGCACGCCGCGCTCGCGCATCGCCTCGAGCGCGGTGCCCGAATCGCACGTGTCCGCGAACGTCGTGATGCCAGCGCGCACCCCCTCGGCGATACCCCACCGCGCCGAGTCGAGAAATCGCTCCGGCGTCATGGCCGCGACCTTCGCCGCCTGCAGTCGGGTGATCCAGTCGCGAAACGAAAGGTCCTCGAGCAGCCCGCGAAACACCGTGAGCTCGAGGTGGGTGTGCGCATTGACGAGTCCGGGAATGAGCGCGCACTCGCCGAGGTCGCGATCGGCGCCGTCGGGCGCATTTGCGCGCGGACCGACGTAGACGATGCGTCCCGCGAGCTCCACCACTGTCCCGTCGCGTATGGGCGGCGACGAGATCGGAAGCACCCATCGCGCGTGGTAGCGGATCACCGGGTCGCGCGCGTCCCGTGCACGAACGGATCGAAGAGCGCACTCTCTTCGGCGCCGGCGAGCCTCGCCATCTCGAGCGGGAACGCGAGATCGCCGACCTGCGCGCGCGTGTGTCCATCGGAGCCGAGCGAGAGCTGTACCCCGCGCTCGTGCGCGCGCTTCACCAGTCGCTCGTGAGGCCGGTAGCGATTGGAGATCTCGAAGGCGATGCCGGCAGCGAACAACGCGTCGACGAGGCGCTCCTCGCGCGCATCGGTCCAGAGCTCGTCCGCCGGAAAATTGCGGATCGGTATCGGGACCAGCGTCGGGTGCGCCAGGATGTCCACCGGCATCCCGGCGGCGAGGCGCTCGAGGTCGTCGAGGTGGTAGTCCATGTATGCATCGGCCGTGAGCTCGGCTGGAAGCGTGCGATGAAACATGCTCAACGGACGCTCGGCGCCGGGAATCTGCACCGCGTGCAGCGAGCCGATGCGATGGGTGAAGCGCGCGACGAGGTCGTCGGGAAGCTCGCGCCACAGGGCATCGTGCCAGCAGAATTCTCCGCCGCACGCGACATCGTAGGGCGCGAGCTCGTCGAGATACGCGCGAACGCCGTCCACCGACTTTATCGCGAGCGAGACGTCGGTGGAGAGATGATCGGCGACGCTCGGCCGAACGCCGCGCGCGCGGACGACCTCAATGAGCTCGGGGACGGTGAGCTCACCGTCCGACATCGTGGTGTGCGCGTGACAATCGATCGGCGTCCAACTGGTCACGGCTTGGTCGGGTGGAACGGATCGATCGGACCGCGCACTGTGTCGTGCGTGGGTGGGCGAGCGGGCGGGCGCGCCGGCACGGGCGCGGCGCGCGGACGAATCGCGTTTGGATCGACGGGCTGTGGTTGCTGGCCGAAGGGCGCGGGTGGCGGCGCTGCACGCGTGCTGTCTTCTGACGCGCCGAACACGCCGCTGCACTGCGATACTGGCTCGGTACCCTCGATGTAGAACTCGCTGATCACCAGCGAATCGGGGCAGAACGGGCTGCGCAGCAATCCGTTCGTGCGATCGACCTCGCGCACCACGAGTCCCTCGGGGCGCGGCCAGTCCGGCGGCGTCGGACGACGCTGATAGATCTCGGACATGTACGAGGTCCACGCGGGCGCGACGAGCCGGCCGCCCTGTGCGTTCGCCTGGATCTTCTGAGGACGGTCGAATCCCATCCAGATGCCGGTCACGAGATCGGGAGTGTAGCCGATGAACCAGACGTCGGTGCCGTCGTTCGTCGTTCCCGTTTTTCCTGCCGCGGGAACGTGAAAGCCCGATGCCCACACGCTCGCCGCGCTGCCGCGGCGCACTACGTCTTTCATCATGTCGACCATCAGCCACGATTCCTCGCGCGACAGCGTCTCGAAGCGCGCGGGATTCGACTCCCAGATGGTCTCTCCCTTCGCGTTCTCGACCTTCAGCACAGCGTTGGGCGTCGCGCGCACGCCCAGCGTCGCGAAGGCCGAATACGCGGCGACCATCTCGATCGGATAGACGTCCGCCGACCCGATGTGAATCGACGGATACGGCGGGATCGGCGTGGTGATTCCGAACTTCCTCGCCATGTCGATGACGCTGCTCTCGCCGAGCTCCATGCCGAGGCGGATCGCGGCGAGGTTGCGCGAGAGGTAGAGCGCCTCGCGCAGCGGAATGTTGCCCATGAACTTCAGATCGTAGTTCTGCGGTGTCCAATCCTGTCCGCTGATCTGCGGCACGGTGAGCGCGGAGTCGTTGAGCATGTACGACGCCGAGCGCCCGTTGTGAATCGCATCGGCGTAGACTATCGGCTTGAACGTAGAGCCAGGCTGGCGCAGGGCCTGCGTCGCGCGGTCGAACTTCGAATCGTCGTAGTCGCGGCCGCCGATCAGGGCGCGGATCGCGCCGTTGCGCGGATCCATCGAGATCACGGCGCCCTGCAAGTACGGCGAGTTCGGAACCGCGTTCGCCTCGTTCTCCCCGTTCGCATTGCGCGCGACGTACTCCTCGAACGTCGTGTGCTTGAACGTTCCGTACTTGCCGCCCTCGATCGCCTTGATCTGCCGCTCGAGATTTCGCTCGGCGGCCTGCTGCATCTCGATGTCGAGCGTCGTGTAGATCTTGAGGCCGTCGGTGTAGATCTTGTCGCCGAACTGTTGCTCGAGTTGGCGGCGCACGAACTCCACGAAGTACGGCGCGAGCTCACCCGACTCCGCCTTGCGCGCGAGCTGAAGCGGATACGCCTGCGCGAGGCGCGCATCGGCATCGGAGACGACGCCTTCCCTGCGCATCAGGCCGATGATCGTGTTGCGTCGCTGGATGGCGCGATCGGGATACTTGCGCGGGTTGTAACGCTCGGGCCCCTTCGGGAGCGCGGCGAGCGTCGCCGCCTCGGCCAGATTGAGGTCGCGAACCGACTTGCCGAAGTAGTGCTGCGCCGCAGTCTCTACTCCGTACGCGCCGTTGCCGAGGTAGATCTGATTCAGGTAGAGCTCGAGGATCTTCTCCTTCGGATATCGCGCCTCGATCTGCCGCGCGACCTTGGCTTCCTTGAGCTTTCGCGTGAGCGTCTTCTCGCGCGAGATCTGTTCCGAGAAGATGTTTCGCGCGAGCTGCATCGTGAGCGTCGAGAAGCCCTGGGCGAAGTTGCGATGGACGATGTCCGCTGCGAAGGCGCCAACGACGCGCGTCCAGTCGATGCCGGCGTGGTCGTAGAAGCGCTTGTCTTCGGTGATGATGAAGGCCTGCTGCACCGGCTTCGGAATGTCCGCGAGCTTGATCAGCGTGCGGCGCTCGAGCCCGAGCTCGGCGAGAAAGCGGCCGTCGGCGGCGAAGAGCTTGCTCGTCTGGCGGGGCTGGAAGGCGTCGAGCCTGGTGGGATCTGGACACGCCCCCTCGCGGCAGACCAGGCTCCAGGCGGACCAGGCTATGCCGATGGCGAACGATGCGACGAAGAGGCCTGAGAGCAGCGCAGCGCGGGAGAGTTTGGGTCGCGCGCGCCAGAAGCGCCTGCCGAGTGGAAAGTCAGCCATATACAACTGAAATGCTAACGGCCGACGGGGGGAGCGGCAACGCGGTCGTCGTGACACAACCGCGTGTGTCATCTATGTTTGTGCGATGTCCAACATGAATTCGCTGCTGGCCGAGCTGACATGGCGCGGGCTGCTCTATCAGCACACCGAGCCGCTGGGCGCGGCGTTCAGCGCGGGCGTCGTGACCGGGTACTGTGGCTTCGATCCGACTGCGACCAGCCTTCACGTGGGGAATCTCGTTCCCGTAATGGGGCTCGCGCATTTGCAGCGCGCGGGACATCGCCCGGTGGTGCTGATCGGCGGAGGCACGGGGATGATCGGCGATCCGAGTGGCAAGACGAGCGAGCGGCAGCTGAGCACTCCGGAGACGGTGAAGGCGAACTCGCGCGCGATTCAATCGCAGCTCGAGAGGTTTCTCGAGTTTGGTGACCCACACGGTGCGATCATGCGCGACAACGCCGAGTGGCTGCTGCAGATGGGCGCCGTAGAGTTCATGCGTGAGGTCGGGAAGCACTTCACGGTGAGCTACATGATGCAGAAGGAATCGGTGCGCGCCCGCATGGAAGAGGGCGGCATATCATACACCGAATTCAGCTACATGCTCCTGCAAGCGAAGGATTTTCTGGAGCTGTACCGGCGCGTTGGGTGCACGCTGCAGATAGGCGGGAGCGATCAGTGGGGGAACATCACGGCGGGCATCGAGCTCGTACGGCGAGTGGAGGGCGTGGAGGCGCACGCGCTGACGATGCCGCTGGTGACGACGGCGGCGGGGACGAAGTTCGGGAAGACGGAGGCAGGCGCGGTGTGGCTCGATCCGAAGCTGACGTCGCCGTACAGATTCTATCAGTTCTGGGTGAATGTGGACGATCGGGATGCGTCGCGGTTCCTGAGATTCTTCACGCTGATGTCGAGGGAGGAGATCGAGGCGCTGGAGTTGGAGCTCGCAGCGCATCCGGAGCGGCGAGTGGCACAGCAGGCGTTGGCGCGCGATGTGACGACGCGGGTGCACGGAGAGAATGCGGCGAAGGCGGCGGCAGACGTCTCGGCGCTGTTGTTTGGGCACGGGGATGCTGCTGCTCTCTCGCCGGATGCCCTGGAGGCGCTGAGGGGTGAAGTACCGTTCGTCGAGTTGCCTGCGCTCCCGGCCGAGGGAATCGATGCGACGGATCTCTTCGTCGCGGCCAAGCTCGCGCCGTCGAAGGGCGCGGCGAGGCGATTGCTCGAGCAGGGCGGGCTATCGGTGAACGGTGCGAAGCTCGGCGCGGAGCAGCGAGTGGTGCGGAGCGAGTCGTTGCTCGCGGGTCGGCACCTGTTATTGCGGAAGGGCGCGAGGGAGTATGCGTTGGTGCGCGTGGAGGGGTAGCGCTGTCGCTTCGCACGAGTTTCGCCTTCGCGTGAGCTCGGGCGTTAAACAGTCGTAGCTACGGTTGAGCACGCAGAGCGGCGTTCCCCGAAACTCCGCCCCAGCCCTCTCGTACGAGCTAGTGACAGTCACGCTCGTGGTCTCACGCTCAGCGGAGAAAGGCGATGTCGGAAGCCGTGTTCATTTTCGCGCTCTCGATGGTGTGCGGCTCGGTTGTACTTCTTGGCGCGTTTTGGTTCCTTCGCCGCGCACTCGAGCTCAAGCACGAACGACGCCTTCCCATCGCCTTCGATGGGCTACAAGAGCGTCTCGACCGCATCGAGCAAACGGTCGAAGCGACAGCGGTCGAGGTAGAGCGAATCTCGGAGGGGAATCGCTTCATGTCCAAGCTCCTCGCCGACCGAGCGGGAGCAATGAGTTTGGCAAGCAAGCCGGAGCGCGTGATCACACCGCACTAGGCGCAGTCGTCTCGCACTCTCCGTCGCGCACTCTCCGCTCTATGTGCGACGATGTACGGTGCGACGACGCGCAGGGATTTGGCACCGAACCGAGCCGGCGGTATCGAGTATGCGTCGCGAAACGGCGTCTTTGCGTGGAGTCGTTGTTGAGGCAGCTCGCGCCATTCGTCACGCCGACGCGTATCCGTGCGCGCGCACTCCACCCGAGTAGCGCACGACCATTGCGGTGCGCGAGACTCTTCCGCATTCTCCCCATCCCCGATCGGCCGCGCGAGCGTCGCCCCTCGCAGGAGACTTCGCGTCCGCGGGACTCACTTGCACATCCCCAACAGAACAGAGGATGCCGCCAATGATCTCAATGTCGTGTCTGGCTCGGCGAAGTCTGCGGAGCCGCTCCGTTACTCCACTGGCCGCGCTACTCACGCTCCTCACCTTCGCGACGTCGCCCGCTTTCGCGCAGGCGGGCGACCAGACCGGCACCATTGTCGGCAAGGTGATCGATGAGCGCGGCGCACCGATCGCCAGTGCGCAGGTCTTCGTCGATCGTACGACGCTTGGCACACTCTCCCGCGGCGATGGGTCGTACACCATTGGCCTCGTGCCGCAGGGAACCCACCTTCTCCGCACGCGGCTCATCGGATTTCGTCCCGAATCGGCAAGCGTCGCGGTGACGGCGGGACAGCGAACGACTCAGGACTTCACACTTCGCCAGGATCCGCTGCAACTACAGGCCGTCGTCGTGACGGGAACGTCAACGCCCACGGTGAATTTGAAGTCCAGCGTCGCGGTCACCACGCTCTCTCCGGCGGAGATCGAACAATCGGCGCCGCGAAGCACCACCGAGATGCTCCGCTACGTGCCTGGCTTTACCCGCGTCGAAAGCTCCGGCGGCGAGGTCAATGAGAACATCAGCATGCGAGGCATCCTCGGCGTCGAGTACGTGATGTTCATGGAAGACGGACTGCCGGTGTTTCCCACCATGCACACGTTCTTCATGAACGCCGACAATCTCTTTCGCTACGACGAGAACATCGATCGCATGGAAGTCGTACGCGGCGGCAGCTCGGCCCTGTTCGGATCGAACACCCCGGGAGCGATCATCAACTTCCTCAACAAGACCGGCGGCGACCAGTTCCAGGGCACGATGGTCGCGACGGGAGGCACCGAAGGGCTGGCGCGCTACGACCTGAACATGAACGGTCCGGTCGGCGACGACTGGCGGTACAACGTCGGCGGCTTCTATCGCTACGACAATGGCGTGCGCGATCCCGGATTCGCCGGCATCCGCGGCGGGCAGTTCAAGGGGAACGTGACGAGAGAACTGGGCAACGGCTACATCCGGTTCTCGGCGAAGATCATCAACGACCGCAACCAGTTCATTCTCGATCTTCCCTTCCAGAACGCGGCCTCGCCGCAGTTCGTCCCCGGATTTGGCAGCTACGGTTCCTTTAACACCAACGAGGCCCTCGGTCTTCGCGTCCCCACTCCGATCGGCGATCAACAGCTGCCGCTCGACAACGGTTTGCGCACGGTGGCGTCGTGGTATACCGCCGATGCGGCGTTCGACCTCTCGCCCAGTGTTCATTTGCGGAACAGTGCGCAGGTCATGCACGACAACCAGGAGTGGAACGCGCTCGTCCCGTCGAATGCCATGACGGTGAATGACTTCGTTACCGGACCCAAGGGACAGGCCGGCCTGGGCCTCCCGGTGGGCACCACCATCCAGCTCACCACCACGAACCACTTCGACAACGAGGGCAATCCGCTCCCGTTCAGCACGCCCAACGACCTCGTGGCGCCGGGACAGCTCATTCACGTCGCCAAGCCGCTCACGGCGGTGCAGGACCAACTGTCGCTGAGCAAGGTATTCGGCAAGAGCTCCGTTTCCGCCGGTGCCTACTTCGCGAACTACTCGCAGGTGAATAACTGGTTCTTCACCCAGATCCTCACCGACGTTCGCGACAATCCACAATTCCTCGACGCCGTCGTCACGACCCCGGGCGGCACACCCACCGCGATCACCAAGAATGGGTTCCTGAACGAAATGTCCGGATACGCCAACGGATCCGGCCAGACCTCGGTGTTCTCGGGTGTCATCGGGGCGAGTCTCCAACTGACCGACCAGCTCAAGGCCGATATTGGCGGGCGCATCGAGCACGACAATTTCGTGCAGAGCTCCGAGAACACGTCCTCGTTCGATCTGGACGGGAACCCGAACACGCCCTGGGACAACGAAACGTTCGGCAACGGAAGCTTCAAGCACTTCCAGAGGGGGATGACCGACTGGGCGGGTTCGGTCGGACTCAACTACGCTCTCAAGGACAACCTGTCGATCTACGGCTCGGCTTCGCGCGGCTACAAGATGCCCGCGTTGGATGAATTCCTTCAGGCAAATGCACAGCAGCAAGTGGATCTCTTCAAGTCTCGCCAGGTGCAGTCGTTCGAAGCCGGCGTGAAGGGAGTCGTCGGCCCGCTCGGCTTCACGGTGAACGGCTTCTACACGAAGCTCACGAACATCGTCAGCCAGGGACTGGTCATCGACTCCGTCACCGGACAGTCCCAGTGGATCATCGTCAGCTCACCGCAGAATCGATCGTATGGCGCGGAGCTGGAACTGCTCGCGACCCCGATTGAAGGGTTGCAGCTCCTTGGCAGCGGCACGTTCCTCAGGGCCGAGTTGGGCTCGGGTGCCGGGGCAGACATCGGGAGCCGACTCAATGGCGTGCCGGCTTCGATTGGCAATCTCTCGGCGGCATATTCGTTCGGCAGAGCTCGGGCGACCGCCGACTGGCACTGGGTGGGATCACGCTTCGTGGACGTCACCGTCGGCACCGCGCTCCCGGCGTACAGCTACTTCAACTACGGGCTCGCCTACTCGTTGCCGGGTCAGGGCATCACGATCAATGCCAACCTTCTCAACGCGTTCATGGACGAGGGGCTGGAAGAGGGGAACCCGCGCCTGCAGAGCAGCGGGGGCACGGGCATCTTCCTTGCGCGGCCGATTCTGCCGCGCCGCTTCACTCTGTCGTTGCGGTACGACTTCGGCTCGCAGGGGCAACCGGTGGCGCAGCCCTGACGCGCCATGTTCTGTGTGAATGAATGGCGGGCCGAAGCCGGCCCGCCATCTCGCCGGCGCGCACCGTTCGGCGCCGGCGCGGCAATGAAGTTCGCTGTGATGACGTGCGCTTGGATGTCGCTCACTGTCGCCGTTCCCGCGCAGCAAGCGTCGCTGCGCGCGACTCGTGATTCCACCTTTCTTCTGGCCACCAGCGATCCGTCGCGCACTCCGTCGCCCTTCATCGGGAACGGGCGCTTCGGCGTGGTGATCCCACCGCTGGGCATCGGAGCAACGCCCTCGATCGTGGCCGGAGCTTTCGAGCACGGAGCGGGCGACGTTCCGCGCATCGCCTCCGCGCCCGCATGGAACGCCATCGATATATTCGACGGAGAACGATGGCTCACGTCGGCTCCGCCGCCGAACGACGCGCTCCGGTCGTATGACCAGGTCATCGATATGCGCACGGGCACGGCGCTCACCACCTACGACTGGCTCGATGGAGCCAGACGCACATCGGTGCGCGCACAGACATTCATCTCGCGCGCCAATCCGTATCTGGCGGCGATTCAGATCGTGCTCGTCCCTCATTCGGCGGGACGCATGCGTCTGCGATTCGCACTCGCCGGCTGGCCGCCGCCGCACCGTCTGCCGCTCGACACCCTGAAGAAGGTCGAGCCGAGCTGGGGACCGGCCGAGCTCTGGTACCCGGGACACATGAACGTCCGCTCCCGAACGGCGGCTCGCACGCCGGGTGGCGCACGTCTCACGATGACCGCGAGCCCCGACGGACGCTCGTCGCTGCTCGCCGAGGCGGCAACGATCTCGTGGGGCCGCGAGCTTCCGCGCGCGACCGTGCGAACCGTGGCGTCGGGCGACACGGCGATGGTGGAGGTGGCATTCGACGCGTCACCGGGCGCGATGTACACGTTCTCCGACGCGGTGAGCATCGTGTCGGCCCCGGAGTCATCGCAGGCGCTCGCGCGAGCGACGCGCAGCTCCTCCACCGCGCAAGCGCTTGGATACGGCGCGATTGCCGCCGAGAATGTGGCGGCATGGCGCCGTCGATGGCAGACCGACATCGAAATCGACGGCGATCCGGAGCTCCAGCGAGTCGTTCGCTCGATGTTGTTCTATCTGCTGTGCAGCGCCGATTCGGGCACCGCGCTCGCCATCCCTCCCATGGGACTCTCCGGTGCTGGCTACTACGGACACGTCTTCTGGGACTCCGACACGTGGATGTTTCCGGCGCTGGTGCTCACGCACCCGGACGTCGCGCATTCGCTGGTGGCGTTTCGCGCGCACACCATGGGCGCGGCAGAGGCCAACGCGAAGATGAACGGGTATCGCGGCGCTCAGTATCCCTGGGAGGCGGACGAGCTCGGCCACGAGACCACACCGCACTTCGCCGCGCAGAACGCGCATTCCGAGATTCACGTCAACGGCGACGTCGCGCTCGCGCAGTGGCAGTACTTCCAGGCGAGCGGCGATTCCGCGTGGCTGCTTCGCGAAGGCTTTCCCGTGATTCGCGAGACGGCGAACTTCTGGGTGAGCCGCGCCTCGTACGACTCGACGCTGGGGCGTTATCACATCAGGAATG
>DATHJR010000616.1:0-2198 GCA_035286525.1 Gemmatimonadaceae bacterium
GGGGACGCGCGTGTTGATCTTCTCAGCGATCGGGGAGCGGGCGCTGCGCCAGCGCTTCCGCTACCGCGGGAGTAGCGCTGCTCTAGCGGGGTAGCGCGGCCGTCGAGGTGGCCGTCGGATACACCCAGTCGAAGCACAACGCATGCAGCGTGTCGGGTGTGAAGGGAATGCTTGCCGCCGTCGCGAGCCGGAGGCGCATCGTGTCGCTCAGGTCGAAGAGCTCGGCGCTCACGGGATCCAACGGAGCAATCGATGGCACTGACATCGAGTCGCGCTTCACGCCGATTGCGCGGAGATACTTGCCGACGGCGAGACGCGCCGGCCTGAAGTCGGGAACGCTGGACCCGATCACCCAGAGACGGCGCGTGCCTCGAAGTCGATCGATATCGGCGAGGAACGGCAGTATCGATTGCTCGTCGCACGAGCCCGCGACGTAGCTGCCTGGCGGCACGCCGTACTGAGCGCCGTACCGATTGATGGCCTCGAACGCATTCGAATACACGTAGACACGATCACCCGGTTGCCTGTGCGCCTGCACGTACGCGAACACCGGCTTGAATGGCTCACCGGTGTATGGCGGCGGCTTGCGAAGAATGGCGACGAGTGGCGCCGTGAGTAATGCAACCGCGAGCGCGGCGCCGAGCGCGCCCGCGAGATGCGGCCGACGCACGCTCCAATCGAGGCACGCGAGGCAGAGCGGCCGGCGGTGGTGCTCGAGTGACGCGAGGTCGACCCCGAGCTCGTCGGCGAAGCGGTCCCCCTTATCCGTGAGCGTGAGCTCCCTGCCGTCGCCCCGCACGCATCCCTGCTGGCGCAGGCTGTCGTACACAAGCACGCCGAGATCGCCGGCGAGGTGGTCGTAGCACACGCGCGCCTTTCGCATCGCGACATCTACGGGTCCCGTGGGTACGTGTACGGAGCCGATTCGGTGCGCGAGCCCGACGAGGGTCTCGATGACCGTTCCGACCTCGTGGTTCGCGAGCCGAAAGTACCGGTGCCGCCCGACCTGTTCGACTGCGACGAGCTTCGCGTCGACGAGCTTGGAGAGATGTGAGCTCGCGGTGGGCTTCGACACGCCGGCCACGCGCGCGAGCTCCGTGGCCGTGAGCGCCCGGCCGGTCATCATCGCCATCAGGATCGTCGAGCGCGCGTGATCGCCGATGAGCTTCGCGATCGCGGCGATGTCCGGCGTGTCGTGCATAGTTCGATGGTAATCGAACCATTCACGACGCGCAACGGGTATCCTGCAGAGAGCCGGATGCCTCACCGCAGTAGGACACACACCGCCGAACGCCCGGAAAATCGCCCATGCTCACTTCCTTCCTCGACGATCCCACGCCGCGCCGCTCCTTTCTCGGCAAGCTCGCCGCGGCCCTTGCCGTCTTTGCTCTCAACCCGCCACTCCTCCAGGCACGGAGAACACGCATGACCGTCACCTGCTTCATTCGCTACCAGATCGACCCCTTCCAGCGCGAGGCGTTCGCGCAGTACGCCGACGGATGGTCGAGGATCATCCCGCGTTGCGGGGGCGATCTCGTCGGCTATTTTCTCCCGCACGAGGGCACGAACGACATCGCGTTCGCGCTCATCTCGTTCGAGTCGCTCGCGGCGTACGAGATGTACCGCCTGCGGCTGCGCGCCGATCCCGAGGGCAAGGCAAACTTCGACTTCGCGCAGACGAAGCGCTTCATCCTGCGCGAAGAGCGCACCTTTCTTCAGGGCGTGCCGAGCACGATACACTGCAGCAAGGGATAGATGACGCGAGTACTGCTTCTTCCCGGGCTGTACGACTCCGGCCCCGAGCACTGGCAATCGTACTGGGAGCGCGAGACTCCCGGCGCCGTGCGTGTGGTGCAGCGCGACTGGAGTACTCCGGCGCGAACGGACTGGGTTGCGACGCTCGAGGCTGCAGTCGCCGTGCACGGGCGAGACGTGGTACTCGTCGCCCACAGTACGGCGTGTTCGCTCGTGGCATTTTGGGCGGCGCAGACCGCGCGCACGGTGCGCGGCGCGCTGCTCGTTGCGCCGAGCGACACTGAGGCAGCGAGCTACCCGGCCGGACCAACGGGGTGGACGCCCCTGCCGATGGATCGGCTTCCCTTCCCGAGCATCGTCGTGGCGAGCACAAACGACGAGTACGTCACTCTCGAGCGCGCGACCCAATTCGCCGAGGCGTGGGAGAGCCGGCTCGTGAACAT
>DATHJR010000617.1:0-13907 GCA_035286525.1 Gemmatimonadaceae bacterium
GATTGTTCGACCGGCTCGATTAGATACTGATTGAGCCGGCGGAGCGGTGTTCGCCACAGCTCCGACGCTGAACCGGCCGCGGGTCGCAGCAGCACGCCGCGGCTGAAGTCCACGAGCTTCGCGAGCTCGTGACGCGCCACATTGAGCTGAATCGCCGCAACGGTGTCGGAGGTGACGACGAAGACCATCGAGCTCGAGTCGCCAACCAGATATTCGAGCAACGCCTGATCACGCCCGAGCTGCGCCATCACTTTGCGTATCGGAGCGATTTCGCCCGAGACGGCTGCGGAGTATTCCGGGCGCTGTTCGCGTAGCTGGAGCAGCAGCTCCGCGTACTGCCGCTGCGCCTGTCCGAGCGCCTCTCGCACAGCGCCCGAAGACGCATCCGTCGCGAGTGGTCCGCGAAGCGCGCCCAACCCCTGGCGTTTCTCGAGCTCGCCGGTGAGCACGTCGATCTGTCGCCGCAGATCCTGTTCGCGCACCGTGAGCGTGTCGTCGACCCAGGCCTTGCCGGTCAGCGCGACGCGGCCGCGCGCGAGAAGATCGAGCAACTCGCGCGCGCGCAGTCGTTCACTCGCGGCGAAGCCCGCGGCGGCATCGCCGCGCGAGATCTCCACCCGCGCGAGCTGCGCGTATACCTGCCATTTGTCGGCCTGGAAGGCAGCTCGGCGCTGCTCCATCGGTAGAGTGCTCGACATCCGCTCGACCTCTCGCACGGCGGCGCTCAGCTCCCGCGCGGCATCGTCGCGATCGCCACGGCTGCGAAGAGCGTCGCCGAGTCCAGCGTGCAGCTGCCACGCCACCGATGGCGCCGGCGTCGAACCGAGACGCGCAAGCGCGCGCCGAAAGAGCGACTCCGCTGCGAGCGGCCGGTCCTGCCTCGCGGCGAGTTGTCCAAGCGTTCCGAGTGCCGCAGCCTCGCCCGAAGCATCGCCGAGTGTGTGCAAACTCGCGAGGGCAGCCTCCAACGATTTGCGCGCAGCGCCGCTGTCGTCGTGTTGGACCTGAAGGTATCCGAGCTGCAATCGCGTGAGCGCGATCGCGCGTGGATCGCCCAGCGCCTCTTCCGAGTGCAGAGCGAGCTCGATGTGTGACTGTGCGCCCCGATAGTCCTTGCGCAGCAGCAGCAGCTGACCGAGCCCGCCCTCGGCCGCCGCGTGGCCCCGGCCATCCGCGGCCTCGCGGAAGAATTGATCGGCGCGGAGATACTGGCGCTCGGCCTCCGGGTACGTGTTGAACTGCATCGCGAGATCCGCGCGAGCGAGCGCGAGATCGCCGGACTGTCGCGGCGCCGACGCGCCAGCAGGCATCAGGCGCTCCGCTCGGCCGAGTTGAATGAGCGCTCCCTGCAGATTTCCCATGGCGGCGTGCGCGATGGCGATGTCGCGGCGCACGTCGATCTCGTCCGACACTGGACCGGTCTCACGGAACACGGCGAGCGCCTCCGAGAATCGCTCGAGCGCTTTCCGATAATCTCCTCGCTGCAGCTCGAGAAGGCCGAGGGCGCGCCACGCCGCCGCCGCGTCCACGCGATTGCCGTGAGCGCGCAGGAGTGCGAGAGCCTCGCGATAGCGCGCCGCGGCGCGGGGATAGTCTCCCTCGAGGCTCGCCAGATTCCCGAGATTGATCAGATTGACAGCAGCGGGTTCGTCGCGGCCGGCGGCTCGATTCGACGTCACCGCATCCTCAAACGCTCGGCGCGCTCTGTCGAGATCTCCGAGGTTTTCCTCCATGAGGCCGAGATTGTTTTGATCGGCCGCCGCGCCACGCGAGTCGCCGGTGAGCATCCTCACGTCGGCCGCGCGCGCATACAGTTCGGCGGCGCGGCGTGGTTCGCCTCGATCCGCCTGGACGGCCGCGAGATTCCCGATCGCGTTGCCCTCGGTGCGGTGATCGCCCATCCGCTGCGCAATCGCGCGCGCGCGCTTCAAGTAACGATCCGCGCTATCCAATTCATTCGACTGGTAGAAACCGGCGCCGATGTTGCCAAGTCCGGCGGCGATTCCCGCCGAGTCACCGATCGTCGCGCACCGCCGCAAGCTCTCGCGCCACTCGTGCAGCGCGGCGGCGAGTCCGTCTGTGCCGAGCGCCGCGTTGCCCGCACGGCGGAGACTGTCCGCCGCGATCTTACCCGCGCGCTGCGCGGTGGACCACGATGCGAAGCGCGCGACTTCGCGCAACGGGAAGGAATCGCTCCACGCGAGATGCCACGCCTGCGCGAGCCGCTCCGCGTCCGCGAGATGAGATGCCGCCTCGGAATCCGAAGCTGCGAGCACCAAGGTGCGACGCAGAGCCTCGCGCGCGGTGTCCGGCTGTGAGTGCGCTTGCGCGACGAGCGTGCTATCCGGCGAAACGCGCGCACCTGATGACTGAAGGAACGGCGGCGAGCCGGCCAGTATTGCGAGACAGTGCAGCAACGCGAGCAGGATCATCGGCCTGGCGATGCGATCGAAAATTCGATCAGATCAGAGGCGACCCAGCGGTTCCAACCGGTCTGGGCTTCGATTCGCCAGTAATAGGAGGCGCGATCGGCGAGATGGATGCTCGCCGGAAGCGCGGCGGACGTGTCGCGCGTCTGCGACTCCCAGATCGAGCCGCCCGCATCGTCGAAGAGCGTGATGCGATAGAGGTCGGCGTGCGGCACCGAGGTCCAGACAAGGCAGGGCGTCTCGGTTATCGCTCCGCGAGGCGCGACCACGGTCGGCGCGACGGTGGTGGTGATGACCGGCTCGCGAAGTACGGCGGGTGACTCGGTCCTGACCGACAGCTGTCGCCCGACCACGATGAGGAAGATCGCGGCAGCCACTGCAGCAATCGCCGGCAGGTGCCAGCGCCGCCCTGGCGAACGGATCCGCATCAGCCGCGAGACGGCGATCACCTCGGCGCAGCATTCGGTGCAATCCGCCAAGTGTGCCTCCACTCGAGCCCGAAGCGCCGGCGTGCCTGTGGCGTCTACATAGGATGCGAGATCGTCGGCCGCCAGATGCGCGGGGTCGCGCCGTTCATCATCCATATCGCTCATCGCGCATGTCGTTCTTCGGGATCGAGAACAGGAATGTCATCACCTAGATGGAACGGCACGGCCGGCCGCGTTTGCGCGCTCAAGGATCAGGTCCCTGAACACCGCGCCGGCTCAACGACTCGCGCAGCTGCGCGAGGAGTGCGTTGAGGCGGCGGTACACATGGAAGGGCGTGGGCAGCTTCAGCAAGTGCGCGATCTCGCGGGCGGCCAGGTCACCGTCGAAGCGGAGCCTCAGCAGAAGGCGGTCTCGCGGCGCGAGCGAAGCGAGCGCGGAGGTGAGCGCCCGTTCCAGTTCGGCGGCGCGAAGCCGCATCTCGGCGTCTCCGGCCGCCGTGTCCGCGAGGTCGTCCGCGTCGATTGCCTCCGCGATGTGGTCGACGAGCCGGCGGCGGATCGCGTGCGACTGTTCCGCGTGCGGACCGCTCTCCTGTGTGCGACCGTATCGCTGCCGCACACGATCGAGGCAGAGCCGGCGCGCAACAACCACGAGCCACGTCGTGAATTTACTCCGACCGTCGGACGCGTACGCGCGCAGCCGTCGGAAGTCATCGCGCCGCAATTGCTCGAGCAGGTGGGCGTACGCATCCATCGCGGCATCATGGTCGCGCTCCACGCTGCGCGCGGCGTGCAGCAGAAGGCGACTATGCGTCTCGACGAACGTCGTCCATGCCAGCTCGCGCGCCGCGGGATCTGCGGCGTCGAGGAGAGTCGACAGCTCCAGTGGGAGCACTGCGCCGTGCCTCCGGCCCCGGGAAGCGGAGCGAACCTGCAACGTACTGGCGGAGCTTGCTGACGGTCTAGCAAGATTGTGCTCTAACCTGCCTGAATCCGCACCTGGGCGTTAGAACACGCCCTACAGATTTGTTCTACTTCTCCATCACCTCGCAATCGCGGCGCTCCCGTTTGTCGTCACGATGTGGGTGCCGATACAGCTACACGTGCACCGACACCGTAGCTGTGTTTACCCAACGGGAGGCTGCATGACTGATCGTCGCGATTTCCTTCGCTTCATTGCCGGGAGCCCATTGCTCGCCGCGGTCGGGCTCGACGCGCACATTCTTCGCGATCTCACCTCAGCCTCTCCAAAACGCGCGGCGACAGCGTTGTCGCTCGTTCAGCAGGCGTTGCAGGGGCCGTCGACGATTCGCAAGGCGAGCGAAGCCCTGGATGTTTTCGACTTCGAGCCAGTCGCTCGCCAGAAGATTCCAGTCGGGCATTGGGCCTACTTGGCGTCCGGCACCGACGACGATGGCACCATTCGCGCGAATCGTGATGGGTTCGAGCGCTGGGCCCTGAAGCCGCGACGGCTGGTCGACGTGCAAAAGATAGATGCGGGCGTCACGCTGATCGGCACGCGCTATCCCACACCTATCGTCATCAACCCCGTGGGAAGTCAGAAGGCGTTTCACCCGCTGGGCGAAATTGCGGTCGCGCGCGCGGCGAAAGCGAAAGATCACTTGCAGGTGCTGTCGACGGTTGCGACGACCTCGATCGAGGATGCGATCAGCGCTCGTGGCGCCACGGTTTGGTTTCAGCTCTACCATCAGCCCGACTGGGCGAGAACGAGGCAGATGGTAGAGCGCGCCGAGCGCGCGGGAAGTGCGGCGGTGGTGTTCACCGTCGACTTGAATGGCGGGAGCAACCGCGAGACGATGCTTCGCGGCGCCCGTCTCGACACTCGCACCTGCACGAATTGCCATCTCGGCGGCGCGCCGATTCCCGGCATCAAAGGGGTAACCGTCGCGGACAACAGGCGTAAGCCAAATCTCAACGGCTACCCCGCGTTGACACCGATTCCGGAGGTTGGAACGCCGTCGTGGGAATTCGTAGATCGTCTCAAGTCCGCGACGAAAATGAAAGTCTGGATCAAGGGCATCGTCACGCGCGAAGACGCCGAGATTGCCATGAAGCACGGCGTCGACGGATTGTTCGTCAGCAATCACGGGGGTCGCGCCGAGAATTCGTTGCGTGCGACGATCACCTCGCTTCCGGAGGTCGTCGAGGGCGTTGCGGGCCGTGCTCCGATCATCTGTGATGGAGGATTTCGTCGCGGGACCGATGTGTTCAAGGCAATGGCGCTTGGCGCATCGTCCATCGGCATCGGACGTCCATACATCTGGGGGCTCGGCGCCTTCGGTCAGGAAGGCGTAGAGATGGTGCTCCAGTTGCTGCGGAACGAATTCGAGCTCGTGATGAAGCAGATGGGAACGACATCCATTGCTGCCATCACGAGGAATTTCGTCGCAGCGCGGGGGTAGCGAGCACGAACACCGCGGTGTTGGATCTACTTCGCCACCTCTTGACGGACCCCGCCACAAGGTGTATATAGCCAATCAGCTATGTACGCCCAACCAGCCTCCGACACCCTCAGCGCCATCTTCGGCGCCCTCGCGGATCCTACCCGGCGAGCCATCCTCGACACGCTCAGCACCGGTACGCGATCGGTGACCGAGCTGGCCGAGCCGTTCCAGATGAGCCAGCCATCCATCTCGAAGCACCTCAAGGTGTTAGAGAAGGCCGGGCTCGTGGTGCGGGGCAGGGACGCCCAGTGGCGTCCCCGGGCCATCGAGGCGGCGCCGCTCGCCCAGGCGGACGCGTACCTCGAGAAATTCCGGAAGCTTTGGGAAGAACGACTCGACCGCCTGGAGCTCTACCTCAGGGAGCTGCAGTCCAAACCATCAACCGAAGAATGAGTGCTATGCAAACGACCTTCGTTCTCGCTATTCTCGCGATGTTCGCCGCCGGCCCAGTCTCGGCGCAGCAGAATCCCGACCTCGCTCCCTACATGGTGGCCGACCGCGCCGCCGAGGTGGCGCTGGCTCGGAGTGCCGCCCCCAAACACGTCTCCGATTCGGCAACGGTGCTCGTGCTCACCCGCACCGGATTCGTCGAGGCCGCGCACGGCACCAACGGTTTCACCTGTCTGGTTATTCGATCCTTTGGCGGCGCCCTCGACGACCCCAAGTTCTGGAATCCCCGCGTGCGCGCGCCGCACTGCCTGAATCCACCCGCGGTGCGCACGGTGCTCCCCGAGATGCTGAAGCGAGCCGAATGGATCATGGCCGGTGTGAACCCGACCGAGATCGCAACGCGGACACAGCGCGCCTATGCCTCGCACGAGCTTTCGATGCCGGCGGCGGCCTCCATGGCGTACATGCTCTCACACGAGCAATATCTCGTCGACGACAACTGGGTGCCCCACATCATGTTTTACTATGACCGGTCGATGCCGTCGGCAACCTTCGGTGCGGGCGGCATGAAAGCCCCCCTCATCGATGGCTCTGTGGGAGACAAGCAGTCTCCCGTTTGGACATTGTTGATCCCCGTGCCGCAGTGGTCCGATGGCACGCCAGCCGCCGGCCACTAAGCTGTCCGCAATGCCCAACCCCGCGACGTCGATCGTCGAGCATCCTTCGAACCGGGAGGTGATCTTCTCCCGCCTCCTCGACGCTCCGCGGGAGTTGGTGTGGAAGGTGTGGAGCGATCCGCAGCAGCTGCACCAGTGGTGGGGTCCCGCGGGCTTCACCACCACAACGCACGAATTCTCATTCGTTCCCGGCGGAGTGTGGCGCTCCATCATGCACGGACCGGACGGTACCGACTATCCGACCGTCATCGTGTTTCGCGAGATCGAGCCGCCGTCGCGCCTGGTCTACGAGAACGGTTGGGATCTTCCGGGATCGCCGCTCGACTTCAGGGTCGTTGTCACCTTCGTAGCGGAGGGTACGAAGACGAGGCTCGCGCTCCACATGACCTTCAATAGTGTAGAGGCATACACGACGGCGGTGGAGCGGTACGGCGTGCTCCAGGGCGGGACGCAAACGCTCGAGCGTCTCGCTGGATACGTGGATCGCCTAGACCAGCTCTGAGCTGACGAGCGGTTGCAGGGGAGGAAGCTCCGCCACATCGTGTGACGCGTGAAGAAGACCGTCCTTGTCTACGGTATCCTCGGCGGCGTCCTGATCGCCGTTCTCAAGATCGTGGAGTATCGCTATCTCGTCGTCGAGCGATCACTCGAGATCTATGGCGGGCTCGTCGCCGCCCTCTTCTCGGCTGTTGGGATCTGGCTTGGTCTCAAGCTCACGCGAACGCACGAGACGGTGGTCGTGCGCGAAGTGCCCGTTCATGTGGAGGTCCCCGTGCCAGCTTCGGGACCGTTCGTGCGGGATGAGACGCGGCTCGAGCAGCTCGGCATCACGCCGCGGGAGCTCGAGATCCTCGAGGAGCTGGCGGCCGGGTTCAGCAATCGCGAGATCGCCAGCCGGTTGTTCGTGAGCGAGAACACGGTGAAGACGCACGCCGCCCGGATCTTCGGCAAGCTCTCGGCGCAGCGACGCACGCAGGCGGTGCAGCGCGCGAAGGAGGCGGGACTCATCCCCTGAACGGATGATTTTCGCAGGCTGCCGGCAAAATCACTCGTTCGGGTGACGCGGGAGGGAGAGTGCAACGGACACACTGACAGCCATTCACCCGCGCGCTTCCACGTTCAGAGGACTCGACCCATGAAAAAGATCGTACTGACCTTCGGCCTGATCTCGGGCGCCATCATGTCGGCGCTGATGCTCGCGACGCTCCATTTCCAGGACGCGATCGGCCATGGCTACGTCGTAGGCTACACGTCGATGGTGCTCGCGTTCCTGCTCATCTACTTCGGCGTGCGCTCGTACCGGGACAACATCGGCGGTGGTACGGTACGCTTTGGCCGGGCGCTCGCCGTGGGCGCGCTGATCGGGGTGGTGGCCTCGCTATGCTACGTCGCAACGTGGGAGTTGATCTACTACAAGCTCGATCCGGACTTCATAGCGAAATATCAGACGTACGAGCTCACGAAGGCGCGCAAGGCCGGTGCGAGCGCGGAGGCAATTGCGAAGAAGAAGGCCGACCTGGACAAGTTCGCCGAGCTGTACAAGAATCCTGCGATCAACGCCGCGATCACGTTTCTGGAGCCACTTCCCGTCGCGCTGATCATGACGCTCGTGACGGCCGGAGTATTGAGCCGGAGGAAGAAGGGTCGGGCGGGGGAGAATGACGTGATCGCGGGGGCTCGCGCCTCCACGTAGTTCGGTTCGATCGGGGTCAGACAACTTATCTGCGCTGCAATTCACCGATGCACTATCGCGACGACTATCCCGCGCCTATCGATGATCCCGACTTGGGAATGCTTACGTACAGTTCATCCGGCTGGGGATCTCGCCAATCGGAGGGCGCTTTACAACTACACATAGTTGCGGGACGCGAGGGTCCCGACGCCGCGCTCCGGCGAGCAGCGGTGACGGCGATCGGGGAGAAGGTTTCCTTGGACTCACGCGCGCGTCGATTTCTGGAGACCACATCGGGGTGGGATGACTCCCGCGCGCTCACGCTCGCAGGTGTTCAAGTGCGGCGGATCACAGGCGTTTGGATAGAGCAGGTGGTTGCACCGACTCGGCCGGTGATCGCGGTGAAGCTGCGCAGCGGCGTGCCAGTGGTAGTCTTACAGTTCGCCATTGTCGGCGATGCCAACGTGCTCGACGTTTTCTTCATCGATGGCGAGCCGTTCGAGAGCGACTACCACTGAGCGCGGAATGACGAGCAAAGTCCGTCGGGTGGCGGCTCTCTACGATGTGCATGGAAATCTCCCTGCGCTCGAGGCCGTGCTCGCGGATGCGGAAGCCGCCGACGTCGACCTGTTCGTGCTCGGCGGCGACCTCGCGCTCGGCCCAATGCCGTGCGAGGTTCTCGACCGACTCCACGATCTTGGGGAACGGGCGAGATGCCTCCGAGGGAATTGCGATCGCCTGATGGTCGAGTCGTTCGACGGCCAGCCACTCGGCTCCCTCCCTGTCGCCGTTCGGGAATCGATCGAGTGGACGGCCGGCCAGCTCCAGCGCAGTCACCGGAACTTCCTCGCCGGACTACCCGCGACCCTCACGATAGCTGTCGAGGAGCTGGGAGGCGTCCTCTTTTGTCACGCGACGCCGCGGAGCGACGACGAGATCTTCACCTCGCGCACGCCGGACGAGCGCCTTCGCCCCATGCTCTCGGAGGTTCGGGAAGCGATCCTAGTCTGCGGACACACGCACATGCAGTTTCAGCGCGACCTCGACGCCTTGCAGGTGGTCAACGCGGGGAGCGTTGGAATGCCCTATGGCCAACCTGGCGCGCATTGGCTGCTTCTCTCCTCACAGATCCAGTTCAGGCGCACAGCCTACGACGTCGCATCCGCGGCTCGGCGTATCGAAGACACCGAGTATCCGAACGCAGCGTCCTTCGCGGAGCGATACGTTTTGCACCCGCCATCCGAGCAGGAAATGCTGACGGCCCTCGAGCCGGCGGAATCTGCTTGACGGAGGCGCGGACGCCGCACATATACGCATCTACATTCTAGCCCGGCCAACGCGCGCGCAGCTCTGTAAGGCACGCGCGACGTAGAGGACAGGGTCTCCGATCTATCTCGAAGTCAATCACAATGAAAAATCTCTTTGAAGCGACAGCCGTGGACGAAGTGAAGGAGCGGGCGATGCGTCTGCGGCCGGATAGCGAGCGGCAATGGGGCAAGATGAATGCGGCGCAGGCGGTAGCGCACTGCGCAGCGAGCGTGGAGATGGCGGTCGGTGACAGGTTGCCGCAGCGGATGTTGCTGGGGCGCGTCATAGGCGGGTTCGTAAAGCCAATGTTGCTCGGGAACGACGATCCGATGCGGCGGAACTCGCCGACGATGCCGGGTCTGGTGGTATCGGATGAACGACAGCTCGAGACGGAGCGCGCGCGATTGTGCGCATTGATCGATCGGTTCGCCTCCGGCGGTGCGCAGGGCTGCACGACACATCCACATAGTTTCTTTGGGCGACTAAGTCCGCAGGAGTGGGCAATCCTGATGTACAAGCATCTTGACCACCACCTGCGGCAGTTCGGGGCCTAGTGGCACCTAATCCCACCGCGTTCCCTTACGAGACACATCTGAACATCGCATGCATCGCCCGCGCGAACCCGAGCGAGGCGTCATCCTGATGGTCGAGGGCGCGGGCATCGTCCCGACGGGAGATTCATCATGAGGTAGGAGACTCCCAACGCACATGCCGCCGGCGCATCACGATCGTCACTCTGTCATGCGCATCCGACCGATCGTTACTTCTTTACTCCTTCTGGCGGCTGCGTGCTCCCGCTACGAGTGGAAGAACGAGCTCGATGTTCCGGGATTGTGCGACAAACAAGCTAAGCAAAATCAAGGCAGCATCACGCCTCGCGCCCCACTCGACTCACAACCGACCGATGAGCGACTGTTCGGGCGCGTACTCATGCAGGGTTCGGAACAACCGCTGGGCGGTGCGCGCATCCTGCTCACCAACGAAGGCACGCGACGAACGGCCAATGGTGGAAACTTTGATGATAGGGCGTGTTCCAGCCGCAGGATTCTTGAACCACTCAACATCTTCACCCTAACGAGTGCTCGCGACGCGAATTCGACTCGCCACGCCGGCAGATGGCTCGGCTCTCGCGGCCATATACGCGCCGTCCGTGATCGGCAGCGTGACCTCGTTCGAGCTTGACGCGCCGGACAGCGAGGAGATGGGCCGTCGAATCGCGCGCGTCACGACCCGCTCACCGTGGCTCGTCTGCGAGGCGAGGGGCGAAGCGGTGGGCTACGCGTACGCGAGCAGCCATCGGGAGCGACCCGCATACCAGTGGTCGGTGGAGGTTTCCGCCTACGTGCGTGACGACCTCCAGCGTCGGGGCATCGGCCGAGCGTTGAACTCGTCGCTTATCGCCGTGCTGATTCTTCAGGGCTTCCGAAACGCCTACGCAGGGATCACGCTCCCCAACGCCGCGAGCGTTCGCCTGCACGAAGGACTCGGCTTCACGACGGTCGGCGTCTACCGCGGCGCCGGCTACAAGCTCGGCGCCTGGCACGACGTCATGTGGCTCGCGAGAACGCTCGCGCCGCACGAGCTATCGCCGCCGACGCCGGTCTCTCTTCCGGAGATTCGAGACGACGCGATTCTGAGCGCGGCACTCGCCAGCGGCCTTCCACTACTGCACCTTGACGTTCGCCATGCAAAGTAGCCCCACCTGCGCGCGACCTTCGCCAATGCCGATCATCCTGTGGTGAGTCGCCGATGAACGAGATCGGCGAGCGACTTCGCACGGCCCTCGGTGACCGCTACCGCATCGAGAGCGAGCTCGGTGCGGGCGGAATGGCGACCGTCTACCTGGCGCTCGACGTGAAGCACGATCGCAAGGTCGCGCTCAAGGTGCTTCGCGAGGATGTGGCACACTCGATGGGTGCCGAGCGCTTTCTGCGCGAAATCCATCTCGCTGCGAAGCTCAACCATCCGAACATCCTGGCGCTGTACGATTCAGGCGACATGGACGGCGTGCTGTTCTACATCATGCCCGCAGTCGATGGAGGGTCGCTGCGGGAGATGTTGGAATCCACGCCCCAGCTTGCCGTCGAAGATGCGGTGCGAATCGTGACCGAGGTGGCGAGCGCGCTCGAACATGCTCATCGGCACGGTGTGGTCCATCGTGACATCAAACCGGAGAACATTCTTTTTCACGACGGTCGCGCGCTCGTCGCCGACTTCGGAATCGGCAAGGCGCTGAGCGACATCGAAGGCGTCGGCTTCACGCAGATCGGAATGAACGTCGGGACGCCGGCATACATGAGCCCCGAACAGGCGGTGGGCGAAGCGGTTGACGGACGGAGCGACCTCTATTCACTCGGCTGCGTGCTCTACGAGATGCTCGTGGGCGAGCCACCATTCACGGGACCGAACGCGCAGGCGGTGATCGCAAAGCGCTTCGTGCAGACGCCCGCCGACGTCTGCGCGCTGCGAGAGGGCATTCCGCGCCCCATTGCCGTCGCCCTGCAGCGAACGCTCGCGCGCACGCCACTCGATCGCTACGACACCGGGGGCGCGTTGATCTCCGCACTGCGTGAGGCGGCATCCGCGGTCCGCGCCCCCGCGTCTGCATCGCCGGAGCGCTCGATCGCCGTGCTCGCCTTCGAGGATCTGAGCGGCAATCCGGAGAACGAGTACTTCGGCGACGGCATCGCCGAGGACATCATCAACGCGCTGACGCGAATCGAGGGGTTGCACGTGGCTGCGCGAACCTCCGCCTTCTCCTTCAAGAAAAGGCACGCATCGCTCGCCGCGATCGGCGAGCAGCTTCACGTGGCCACCGTGCTGCAGGGCAGCGTGCGAAAATCCGGGAACCGGCTTCGCATCACCGCGCAGCTGGTATCGGTGGCCGACGGCTATCATCTCTGGTCTGAGCGTTACGACCGCGACCTCATCGACGTGTTCGTGGTGCAGGACGAGATCGCCGCGGCAATCGCCGCGAAGCTGCAGTTGACATTCGTGCAGTCCGACGCCAACGCGGAGCGTCCGACGACGGAGCACGTAGCCGCCTACGAGCTGTACGTTCGGGGCCGTGCGCTGACGATGCAGCGCGGCACCGGGATCGCGCAGGGGCTCGTCTGCTTCGAGCGCGCGATCGAGCTCGATCCGTCCTTCGCGCGAGCCCATGTCGGTATCGCCGAAGCGTTGCGAGTCCTGGCCCAATATGGGTTCGTGCGCGCGGCCGACGCCATCCCGCGCGCGCGCGCCGCGATCACTCGCGCGCTCGAGATCAATCCGGAGCTCGGTGAGGCGGTGGGTGTGCTCGCGCTCATCACGCTGACATCGGATTTCAATATGGCGAAGGCAATGGAGCTGTTCGAGCGCGCGCTTGCGATGGACCCGACTCTCTCGGAGATCAGGTGCCTCTACGCGGTGTGGGGACTGATGTTGTTGCGGCGCGACGATGCCCACGGGTTGGCGGAAGTGGAAAGGGCGCTGCGGGACGATCCGCTGAGTAGCATCTGCGCCTCGCACGCGAGTATCGGACTCACCATGATTGGGCGGTACGAGGAGGGGCTGGCGTCGGCGGCGCGAAGCGCGGAGCTCAATCCCGGCGCCTTCTCGTCGCTTCACTCGGTCGTCCTGGCCCGTACGTGGAGTGGCGATCTCGAAGGAGGGCTCGCGGCGGCGGGACCCGCCCTGCAGGTCTCCGGCCGGCATCCGTGGGTGCTCTCGATGATGACGCACATCTTCGCGGCGCGCGGCGATCGTGTTCGTGCCGAGGCGATCCACCAGGAGTTGGTCGCGCGGTCCGTCACGGGCTATGTGCAGTGCACCTGGCTCGCCGCCTCCGCCCTCGCGCTCGGCCGCATCGACGAGGCGATGGAGCTCGTCTTTCGTTCGGTAACCGAATCGGACGCATTCGGCCCCTGGTTCCTCCGCTGGCCATACAGCGAGGGCATCAGGTCGCACGCGCGGTATCCCGAGCTGCTGCGCTTGATAGGATTGTAGGTAAGGGACCGGCAGCGCGCACTCTGGTGTCTACTGCTTGCTGAACAAACTCTGGCCGGAACGTCCATGACAGATACTTCCGACGATCGAGTCGTCCGCGTGTTGGAGGAGATGCGCGACGCACAGCGCGAGCAACTCGCCTTGTCTCGGCAGGCGATCGAGAATCAGACCGAGGCAATCCGTGCGCAGCGCGACTTGCAGGGCGCGGCGCGAGGGCGATTGAAGGTCATCGCCGGCCTGATCGTCTTCGTGTTGCTCATGATCGTCGTCGTCCTCGGGATGCTGCTGCGGCGCGTGTTCTGATGTGCGCACTGCGGGTAGACAGGCTCAAACCGCGCATGCGCCCGGAGCGACATCTCTAGCCACATCCTGTAGTGACCCCCAGTTCCGCGGGTTCGTCCTAGCCCGTACACGCTCGCGTCGGCCTCAATGGCCCTCCGGCTACAAAGGAGGGCCTTCGTACATCCGGGCCCGTCACGCCGAGCCTACCACTTTCGTCCCGCCAAATCCCTACGGATATGCTGACCACACGATACTTAGTTGCGAAACGC
>DATHJR010000618.1:0-4051 GCA_035286525.1 Gemmatimonadaceae bacterium
TGCGCCTCCTCTACGCGCGCGCCGGCACGCCGCACTGTCCGACGTGTGGTGAGCCCGTGCAGCGCCAGAGCGCATCGCAGATCGCCGACACCGTGCTCACGTGGCCCGAGGGGACGCGCGTGGAAGTTCTCGCGCCGCTCGTGCGTGGACGAAAGGGCGAGTTCAAGGACCTGTTCGAGATGGCGCGCAAGCAGGGTTTTGTGCGCGCGGTAGTCGATGGAAAGCCGGTCGAGCTCGCGTCCCCGCCCAAGCTGAGCAAGCAGCACAACCACAGCATCTCGGTGATCGTCGACCGGTTGGTCGCTCGTGCGGAGGATCGCGGCAGGCTCACCGACTCGCTCGAGACGGCGCTTCGCCTCGCCGATGGCATCGTCGACGTGGTGCGCCACGACACCGGAACGACGCAGCTCTTCTCCGAGCGCTACGGGTGCCCGACGTGCGGGCTCTCTCTCCCCGAGCTCGAGCCGCGCCAGTTCTCGTTCAACTCGCCGTTCGGCGCCTGCGCGCGCTGCGGCGGGCTCGGTGTGCAGAACGAAGTCTCCGAAGAGCTCATCCTCGGCGACGCGAGCGTGTCGATCCTCGAAGGCGTCATTCTCCCGTGGGGAGAGCCCAGCGGGCATCTGCGCAAGACGATACTCCCGGCCCTCGCGAAGCAGTTCAAGTTCGATCTCAACGCACCGTGGGGAAATCTCACGGCGAAGACGCAGCAGCTGATCCTCTACGGCTCGTCTGGAAAGAAGACCAGATTCCGCGTGGATACGGGCGCCACGCGCGGCGATTTCGAAAGCGCGTGGGAGGGTGTGCTCGCGAACGTGCAGCGCCGCTACAACGAGACGTCGTCCGACGGCGTGCGCGAGGAGCTCGAGGAGTTCATGATCGAGGCGCCGTGTCCCGTGTGCCACGGCCGCCGGCTCAAGGCTGAATCGCTCGCGGTCACGGTGAATGGTCTCAACATCGGCGAGGTCAGCGAGTTCCCGATCACCGAGGCGCTCGGCTTCTTCGACAGCGTACCCGTGCGCGAGAACGGCCGCCCCGGTCTCGACAAGGACATCGCGGGTCCGATCCTGAAGGAGGTTCGCGAGCGTCTGCGCTTCCTCGTCGACGTCGGCCTCGACTATCTCACACTCGGCCGCGCCGCTGAATCGCTGTCGGGCGGCGAGGCGCAGCGCATCCGGCTCGCGACGCAAATCGGGTCGCGGCTGGTGGGCGTGCTGTACATCCTCGACGAGCCGTCGATCGGCCTGCACCAGCGCGACAACGCGCGGCTTCTGGCGACTCTTCGTCAGCTGCGCGATCTGGGGAACACGGTGATCGTGGTCGAGCACGATGAGGAGACCATGCGCGAGGCGGACTACCTCATCGACATGGGCCCGGGCGCCGGAAAGCACGGCGGGCTGATCGTCGCCGGGGGGTCGGTTGATCAGGTCATCGGGAATCCGTCCTCGCTCACCGGAAAATATCTCAGTGGTGAGATGAGAATCGCAATTCCTGATCCGCGCCGGCAGCCGAGAAAGGGCTTTTCACTGCGGATCGAGGGGGCCAGAGCGCACAACCTGAAAAATCTCACTGCTGAGATACCTCTGGGACTATTCGTCGCGATCACGGGGGTATCCGGCTCCGGAAAATCGACGCTGATCGAGGACATTCTCCACAATCATCTCGCGCGCCATTTCTACCGCGCGCGCGTGATCCCCGGCGAGCACGATCGCATCACGGGGCTCGAGCACATCGACAAGGTCATCGACATCGACCAGAGTCCGATCGGTCGAACGCCGCGTTCGAATCCCGCCACGTACACGGGACTCTTCACGCCCATCCGCGAACTGTTCGCCGAGCTGCCGGATGCGAAGATCCGCGGTTACGGACCGGGACGATTCTCGTTCAACGTGAAGGGCGGGCGCTGCGAGGCGTGCCAGGGCGACGGGCTCGTGAAGATCGAGATGCACTTCCTTCCCGATGTCTACGTGCCGTGCGAGGTCTGCAAGGGAAAGCGCTACAACCGCGAGACCCTCGAGGTGCGTTTCCGCGGCGCGAGCATCGCCGACGTGCTCGACATGACCGTCGAGGATGCCTGCGCTTTCTTCGAGAATCAGCCGCGCATCCGCCAGAAGCTCGAGACGCTCCTCGACGTCGGGCTCGGCTACGTGCATCTGGGCCAGAGCGCGACGACGCTCTCCGGCGGCGAGGCGCAGCGCGTCAAGCTCGCAACCGAGCTCTCGAAGCGGGACACCGGTCGCACCTTCTACATTCTCGACGAGCCGACCACCGGCCTCCATTTCGAGGACGTGCGGCTGCTCCTCGAGGTTCTTCACCGTCTCGTGGAGAAGGGGAACACCGTTCTCGTCATCGAGCACAATCTCGACGTGATCAAGACTGCTGACTGGATCATCGATCTCGGACCCGAGGGCGGCGAGCGCGGCGGAAACATCGTCGCGCAGGGAACACCGGAGGAGGTCGCGCAGATTCCGGGGTCGCACACGGGCCACTATCTCCGTCCCCTGCTCGCGCGACCGTCGCGGCAGAAGGCCGGGTAGCCGCATGGTCTCTCTGCTCGACATCATCGGTCCCGTCATGGTCGGCCCCTCGTCGTCGCACACGGCCGGCGCGTGCCGCATCGGACTGCTCGTGCGCGGCCTCGTGGGCGGAACGCCTGAGCGCGCGAAGATCGAGCTCCACGGCTCCTTCGCGCGCACCGGCGAAGGACACGGCACCGACAAGGCGCTCGCGGGCGGGCTGCTCGGCTTTCGCCCCGACGATGAGCGGTTGCGCGATGCGCTGGACATCATGGAGCGCGAGGGGCTCGACTATCAGTTCGAGAAGACGACACTCGCCGACGATGCGCACCCCAACAGCTGCCGACTCACCGTCGAGCGCGCCGGACAGACCACCACGGTAGTCGGCGCCTCACTTGGCGCCGGACGCATACGCCTCAGCGAGATCGACGGATATCCCGTGGAGCTCACGGGTCACCTGCCGACGATCGTGCTCGTGGCGGCGGACCAGCCAGGCTCCGTCGCGCGCATCGCCGGGATCCTGGCGGAGAAGCAGGTGAACCTCGCGACGATGCGCCTCACGCGGAAGGAGCGCGGGGGCGACGCGTTCATGGTGATCGAGTGCGACGAGCCGCCGGGGAGCGCCGCGACCGACGCGATCGGCGACCTCGAGTGGGTGACATGGGTGCGCGCGCTCGACAAGGTCGGGGGCTGAGCCGTGTACAAATCGCTCGCCGAGGCGATTCGGGATGCGGAAGCGAGTGGACGGACGCTCTCGGAGACCGCGCTCGCGCTCGAGAGCAAGGATCAGGGACGAACCGTTGCCGACATTCGCAGCGCGCTTCGGCGCGCGCTCGAGGTGATGCGCGGGGCTGTGGAGCGTGGCCTCGAGGGCGACCTCCGCTCCGCGTCGGGGCTCGTGGGCGGCGACGCGCTGCTCGTCGCGAAGTCGCACGCGGGCCCCCTGTCCAACACGCTTTTCAGCGATGTGCTCGCGCGCGCGCTCGCGGTGCAGGAGGTGAACGCCGCGATGGGCGTCATCGTCGCCGCGCCCACGGCCGGCGGCGCCGGCGTGCTCCCGGCGGTGCTCACCGGGCTCGCGCGCGACCGCCGGATCGCCGACGAGGCCGTCATCGATGCCCTCGCCACGGCTGGGCTCATCGGCGCGGTGGTGGCCGAGCGGGCGTCACTTTCCGGCGCGGAGGGTGGTTGCCAGGCGGAGACTGGCGCAGCCGCGGGAATGGCCGCCGGCGCCGCGACCGAGATGCTCGGCGGAACCCCGTCGCAGGTCGGCCACGCGGTCGCGCTCACGATGCAGGGAACGCTCGGCCTCGTTTGCGATCCGCTGGGCGGGCTCGTCGAGCTGCCGTGCGTCTTCCGCAACGCCACCGGCGCCGCGCTCGCACTCGCCGGAATCGAGATGGCGCTCGCCGGCATCACCTTCGCGATTCCGGTGGATGAGGTGATCGACGTCATGGGCGAGATCGGCCGCAACATGGACGTGCGGTATCGCGAAACCGCCGGCGGCGGGCTTGCCGCAACGCCCACGGGCCGCCGCC
>DATHJR010000619.1:0-2812 GCA_035286525.1 Gemmatimonadaceae bacterium
ATCACCTTTCGCTTCCAGCATCCCACGGCAGCCGACGTCACCTCGGACCGTGGCTGGAACAACCCGTTCTGGACGCTGAACGAGGGCATCCACAACTCGCAGCTCGGTCGCGTCTTCGGAAATCTCACGTCCAACTATTCGGCGACGGATTGGCTGAAGTTCGGTTACGTGTTGGGCGGAGACTACTACGCCGACGAGCGACTCGAGGGAGCACCGCAGGGCTCCGCAGGTACGGGTGGCGAGAACGTCGGGCGAGTCACGGAAGGAAAGATCATCAACTACGAAGTCAATCAAAATCTGACGGCAACGGCGTCTCACACCTTCAGCCCGAGCTTCGCCGGAACGTTCACCCTCGGCAGCACGCTCGACGACCGAAACTATCGTCAGCTGTCTGACGTCGGGCGCACACTGGTCGCACCGGAGCCGTTCAATCTCGCGAACACCGTCACGCGCGACCCGACAATCGACGCCGTATCGGAGATCCGGAACGTCGGCTTCTTCGGGCAGCTGACCACCGATCTCTTCGATCAGCTCTACCTCACTGGCGCGCTTCGAAACGATGGCTCGTCCACGTACGACAGAAATCATCTTCGGGCGTGGTTCCCCAAGGCCAGCGCATCATGGACGTTCTCCAAGGTGCTTCCGATTCCGGGCGTGTCCTTCAGCAAGCTGCGCGCGGCGTACGGTGAGGCCGGGCAGGAGCCCGTGCCGTATCTCACGACGCAGACCTATTCGAGCGTCGCATTCGCGACCATCGCGCAGGGCGTCGCGCTCACGCCGACCTATGGTGGATTCGGTGGGCTGGCGTCGAGCATCACCAAGGCTACTCAGACCCTCTTGCCGGAGCGCACGCGCGAGTTCGAAGGCGGCGCCGACTTCGGGTTCTTCAAGGACAAGGCGGATCTTGGCATCACGTACTACCACGCCACGACGAGCAACGTGATTCTCACGCAGCAGCTCGCGCCATCGTCCGGATATTTTCAGCAGGTGCAGCAGGGCGCGAAATTCCAGAATACCGGGCTGGAGCTGACGGCCAACGTGCGCCCGGTTACGAGGAAGAACTTCACGTGGGAAGTGGGCGCCCAATGGGCGAGGAACCGGAGCACGGTGCTCGATCTTCTCGGGGCCACTTTCGTTCAGCTCGATCCGACGTACACCACGCCGCAGGAGGTCGCGATCAAGGGGCAGCCGATCGGCGTGATGTACGACTTCGGCTTCGCCAAGTGCGGAATCAGTCCAGATGGCGAGGGTGCGGTGGTCGCAGGTGTAGACCTCGCGTCGGTATGTGCGGGCAAGCCGAAGGGCGCTCTGTACATCGGCCCCGATGGTTTCCCGGTGCTCGATCCCAACCAGCGCATCATCGGCGATCCCAATCCAAGGTGGACGGGTAGCCTGCACACGTCGCTGCAGTTCGGAAAGATGTCTGTCTCCGCGCTCCTCGACATCAAGCACGGCGGTGTCATCAACAATGGAACGCGCGGCGCACTGACGGCCTACGGCACGCACAAGACCACCGAACAGCGGGCCGACTGCACTTTCGACGCCGATGGCAACACCGTGTGCACCGGCAACCTGAAGACCTTCGGCCAGGGCGGCTGGTACGATGGTCCCGTCGCCGGACCCGGCGCCGGAACCGCGGTGCCGATCGGCGCCAACTGGTATTCCGAAGGGCCGCTGTTCTTCGCCGGCAACAACGAAGCGTTCAACGAGAACGGCGGGTACACGAAGCTGCGTGAGATCTCTGTCGGCTACTCCTTCGACACGCCCTTCGTGAAGAACCACCTTGGCTTCAGCAGCGTCGATGTTCGTGTCGCCGGTCGCAATCTCCACACGTGGACCAAGTACACCGGCTACGATCCCGAGACAAACCTCGGCGGTGCGACCGGACACTCGCTCGGCCTCGACTACTTCAATCAGCCGCAGAGCCGCTCATTTGTCATCACACTCGGACTCAACCGCTAACCGACCGGAGGACTCGCAATGCGAAAGTCATTGATGCTCGCGGGAGCCGTGTCGCTGGCGGCGTCCGCCGCTGCGTGCACGAGCTTTCTCACCGACAAGACCGCGTCGACGGATCCGAACAATCCGGCGAGTGTGACCACGGCGCAGCTGTTCACCGCAGTGCAGGCAGGGCAGTTCATCGCGCAGGAGGGGAATCTCGCCTTCCTGACGTGTCTCTTCATGCAACAGTGTCAGGGAGTCGGCGGACGATTCGTCTCGCAGGAGGCTGAGTATACGATCACGAATGCGACCGCGAACCCGGAATTCGCCGGGGTCTACGGCGCCGGGGGGCTGCTCGACATCAAGACGATCGAGGCGCGCAGCGATGCCGCTGGCGACTTGCAGTACAAGGGCATCGCCGAGGTCTGGGAGGCGCTCGTCATGGGCACCGCCGCGGACATTTGGGGAGACATTCCCTATCGCGAAGCGGCGGGAGACGTAGCGCACCCGCAATTCGATCCGCAGTTGCAGGTCTACGACGATATCGAGGCCAAGCTGGATCAGGCGATCACCGATCTGGCGGGCGCAGGTCCGGGCCCGGCTGTGAACGACTTCGTCTATGGCGGTGACGTCGCGAAGTGGACGGCGGCCGCGAACACGCTCAAGGGGCGCTACTTTCTGCATCAGGTGGAAGCGCGCGGCACGAGCAAGTATCAGGATGCCATTACCGCCGCGACGAACGGAATCGCCACGCACACCGGTGATTTCAAGACCTTTCACACGACGGCCACGTTCGAGCGCAATGTGTGGTACCAGTTCCAGGTGAATTCGGGCTTCGGCGACGACATCGTAGCCGGCGCGACGCTCATTA
>DATHJR010000620.1:0-3122 GCA_035286525.1 Gemmatimonadaceae bacterium
GCCTCGATGCAGTGCTCGCCGGCGGGCGCACGGCGCGCGAGCTCGAGACCGCACGCGCGATCGAGGCGGCGGGCACGCGGGCGCACGGCACGCTCGGCATCCCGCTGCGCAAGCTCGTGACGATCCTCGATGCGTCGGAGCTCGTCATCTCGCTCGACACCGCGCCACTTCACATGTCGGTCGCGCTCGAGCGCCCGGTGATCAGCCTCATGGGCTACAACAACCCGAAGCGTGTAGGACCGTACCGGCACTACCACGATCTCATCGTCGACGCCTACGGCGAGCCCGGCGAGGACTATCCCATCTCTTACGCACACCGATACGGGCGGATGAAGCGCATTACAGTGCGTGACGTGCTCGACAAGGTCGAGCGCTGGCAAGCCCTCTATCGCGCGCGGTCGGCGAGCACGCGCTCGTAGACGTCGAGCGTACGATCCACTGTGTTGTCGATCGAGAAAAGCGGCGCGCGGCGAATGCCATTTGCTCCCATGCGGCTCGCGAGCTCGCTATCGGTGAGGAGTCGCGCGATCGCGCCGCCGAGCGCGCTCGCATCGCCCACGGGCACGAGGATCCCGGTCTCATCGTTGACGACCGCCTCTGGGATTCCGCCCGCCGCAGTCGCCGCGACGGGCTTGCCGAACGACATCGCGTCGATCACCACGCCGCCGATCCCGTCGTCGCTCGAGCTCAGCGCGACGACGTTCGCCACCGACATCAGCGAATCGGCATCGGTGCGGTAGCCCGCGAGATGCACGGTGTCGCCGAGGCCGAGCGTCGCGATCTCGCGCTCGACTTCCGCTCGCAGATTTCCCTCGCCCACGATGAGCCCCTGTATGCCGGGCACGGTGCGCCGCGCGACTTCCATCGCGCGGATGAAGGTGAGCGGATCCTTGTGGCCCACGAGCGCCGCGACCATGACCACGAGCGGGGCTCCAGCTTTCACGCCGAGAGACGTGAGGGTTTCCGCGGATACGGGAGGAATCACGCGCGTGAGGTCGACGCCGCTGTAGGCAACCGTGATGCGCGCGGACTCGATGCCGCTCCTCACGAGCGCATCGGCCGTCGCCTGGCAGACCGCGATGATCGCATCCGCGCGCGCGTATTTCCACAGTGATGCCGGATTGCGCTTGAGCAGAAAGCTCACCCGCCGCGTGAGCACCATGCGCGCGCGCGTTCCTATCGTCGCCATCGCGGCGAGCGCCACGGCGTGTCCCGTGTGAGCGTGGACGATGTCCGCATTCTCGCGCACGATCGCGCGACGCAGCGAAAAGGCGGCAAGGATGTCCATCTCCGCGAATGGCGACAGCGGGATGGTCGCAATGCCCGCAGCGGCAGCTCGCTCGGCGAGTGGCTCCCCCGGCCTGGCGGCGATGACGGATCGGTGTCCCTGTCTCGCGAGGCGCTCGGCGAGCCAGAAGGCCTGCCGCTCGCCACCACGCCATCCGCGCTCCGTGTCGACGTGGATCGTTCGCAGCACGCGGGTATTCATTTTTTTCCGGGGCGCGCGTGCGCGTCGGCGATCGCGCGCAAGTCGCGCGCGACGCGCTGCCAGCTGTACTTGCTCTCGGCGACGCGTCTCCCCGCAGCGCCGAACTGTGCCGCGAGCGCCGGCGAGCGCAGAATCGTCTGGATCGCGGCCGCGAGCGACGCGGGATCGTAGGGATCCGCGAGAAGGCCGGAGACGCCGTCCTCGACGGCCTCGGGCATTCCGCCTTCGCGTCCAGCCACGACCGGGAGCGACGTCGCCGCGGCCTCGACGAGCGAGATTCCGAATCCCTCGACGTGATCCACGGCCATTCTCGACGCGCCGACGTACAGCTCCGCGACGTTGTACAGCCCCGGCAAGTCATCGTCGTCGACGTGGCCGAGGAAGTTGACGCGATCCTCTATTCCGAGCTGCGTCGCGAGCGAGCGGAGCGTGGTGCCGTAGGCGCCGCTGCCGGCGATCGCGTAGCGGAGCTCTGGCTCGGTGTCGCGGAGCAACGCGAGCGCTCGCAACGTTTGATCCTGACCCTTGTGCTCCACCAGCCGGCCGACCGTCAGCATCCATCGTCCTCCGTTGAGCCCGTACTTCCTTCGTATCTCCGCGGTGTCGACCCCCGCGCGAAAGCGATCGAGATCGGCGCCGAGCGGCACCGCGAACACGCGGTCGGCGGGCACCGGTATTTTCAGCTTGTCGAACAGCTCGAGCGTCATCGTGCGCGTCCACTCGCTATTCGTCACGATGACTGCCGCCTCGCCGAGGAGCGCGCGCGAGATGATGCGTTTGCGAAGGCCGCTGCCGTACTTCCGCATCTGCAGAAGCTCCGTCCCGTGCAGCATCACGCCATACGGAATTCCCATTCGCTGGCGGAGCGTCCACGCCACGTAGGAAGGCGGCTTGAGGTTGCCGCACCAGGTGAACGACACATCGTGCTCGCGCGCGAGGCTCGCGGCACGCCGCGACCACGCGACGATGCCGGGGAGGTTGCGCAGCCGCGCCCGCGGGATCGACATGCGGTCGACGCGCGCGCTCTGCCGCGCGTCGCTCGCTTCCTGTCCGGGCTCGCTCCCGAGCGACACCAGCATGGCGTCGTCGCCGTAGTGCCGCGCGAGCTGGGACATCCAGCTGGCGATCCCGTCGTACAGCGGCGGAAAGTTCGACGTGAGCAACAAATGCGTGGTCATCGCGTCACCGATTCAGCGAGCAGCTCGCGATACACATCCATCGTACTGTCGACCGTGTGCTCGATCGAGAACTGCGGCGCGCGCGCCTTCGCGCCGGCGCGGAGCCGCGCCGCGAGAGACGCATCGAGCAGCACTCGCGCTATCGAACGACCCAGCGCCTCCGCGTCCCCCGGAGACACGATCAGTCCCGACACTTCGTGTTCGATGACCTCCGGCACGCCGCCGACGTTCGTCGCCACGATCGGCTTCCCGAGCGCGAGCGCGTCAATCAGCACGCCTGGCGTGCCTTCGAGACTCCTGCTCGTTAGCACGACGACGCTCGCTGCCGCCTCGAGCGCCTCGGCGTCGGTGCGAAAGCCGACGAGATGCACGGAGCCCTCGAGCCCGAGCGAAGTGATCTCGGCCGCGAGCGCATCGCGCAACGGCCCATCGCCCACGAGCAGCGCATGGAGCTC
>DATHJR010000621.1:0-8173 GCA_035286525.1 Gemmatimonadaceae bacterium
TCGAGATCGGGAATCTCGTCGCCATCGTCCGTGCTGACCCAGATCGTCGGGACGATCGCGACGCCCCGCGCGTCGAGATCCCGCAGGTAGCGCTTGTTCACGCTCCATTGTACAAGCTCGGGTCCGTTCATCATCGATCCATCGTGCCGCTCCTTCACATCATTCACCCATCCCCGAAACTCTTCGGGGCGATGATGGAAGTTCCAGCACGACCTCAGGACGATCCTGTGGTAAACCGACCAATCCGCCTTCGTGT
This sequence comes from Gemmatimonadaceae bacterium, assembly GCA_035286525.1. Classification (GTDB taxonomy): domain Bacteria; phylum Gemmatimonadota; class Gemmatimonadetes; order Gemmatimonadales; family Gemmatimonadaceae; genus FEN-1250. The sequence goes on from DATHJR010000621.1 coordinate 257, forward strand.
CCCAGGGCCTCGCCTCCACCTCCGCTCCCCGCGCGACCAGCGCGTCACGCAGCAGCCGGTCATCGGTCGTGATGGCCGGTACTCCGGAGTAGGTGATCAGCGCGACACGGCTTGCCGAAAGCGGAAGGGACATTGGGCGTCTCGATGGTTGGGCAAGGAAACATACACCGCCTCGATTGCGATGTACCCTGAGAAATCTGACCCAGGGGGACGCGCATCTGAAGTGCGCAGCCCAAGCGCACTCGTGCGCTTCCCTGTGCATCTTTCTTCATGCTCTTCGTCGACAATGGTGGAATTACCGACGCGCGCCTCAATCTGGCGCTCGAGGAACACGTCCTCCGCACACGAGCGGCGGATGATGACCTGCTGCTCTTCTACGTCAATGCGCCCGCGATCATCATCGGACGGAATCAGAACACCATTGAGGAGATCAATTCCGATGTGGTGGACGCGCGCGGCATTCGCGTCGTGCGGCGCATCTCCGGCGGCGGCGCCGTCTACCACGACCTCGGCAATCTGAATTTCAGCTTCATGACGCGCGATGTGAACGCGCGCTTCAATCGCTACGACCTGTTCAACAAGCCGGTGGTCGAGGTGCTTCGCGAGCTCGGTGTGCCTGCGGAGATCGGCGGACGGAACGACATTCTCGCGGACGGCCGCAAGATCTCGGGGAACGCGCAGTTCGCGACGGCGGGACGGATGTTCAGCCACGGCACGCTTCTCCTCGATTCGAATCTCGACGACGTCACCGCGGCGCTCAAGCCCAAGCCCGGCAAGGTGGAATCGAAAGGCGTCAAGTCGATTCGCAGCCGTGTCGCGAACATCGGCGAGTTCCTCCGCGAGCCGATCGCCGTAACCGAGCTGCGCGACCGGATACTCGAGCGCATCTTCGGTTCGCGCGACAGAGCACTGATCCCGTCGCTCGCCATCGACGCAGATGACTGGGTCGACGTACACGAGCTCGTGGAGCGCAGATACGGCAGCTGGAGCTGGAATTTCGGCGAGAACCCGCCGAGCAACGTTCAGCGCGTGCAGCGATTCTCGGCCGGCGAGATCGACGTGCGACTCGACGTGCAGGGCGGCCGCATTGCGGGCGCGCGATTCTTCGGGGATTTCATGGGGCGTGCCGAGGTGCGCGAGCTCGAGGCGCGCCTGACGGGGCTTGCGTACGATCGCGGAGCACTGGGCGCAGCACTCGCCGATGTCGACCTGCGGCAATACTTCGGCGACATCGACCATGATGAAGTGCTCAGCCTGCTCGCGCCCTGACCGCTGCGCATGAAGCCGCCCGAGAACCTTTAGATTTCACGCACCATCCCGGGAGGAACGATGCAGCAGCCCACTGAGTCGTGCAGCCATGTCGATCAGGTGCGCGACGTCGCCGCGAAAACTCCGAACGGTTGCGAGGAATGTCTCGCGCTCGGCATGCACTGGGTTCACCTGCGCCTCTGCCAGGAATGCGGCCACGTCGGATGCTGCGATCAGTCGCAGGGGAAGCACGCGACGAAGCACTTTCACCAGTCGAAGCACGCGATCATGAAGAGCTACCAGCCCGGCGAGGATTGGAGCTGGTGCTACATCGATGAGCTGTTCTTCGAGCCCGCGGTCGCGCCAGAGAGATGAGCGCCACCACTCTCGTCTGGCCGCCGCTGCCACTGCGTGAATGGAGCGCGACGCGCGACACGCTCCACATGTGGACGCAGATCGTCGGGAAGACGCGTCTCGCGCTGGCGCCGATGGTGAATCACTGGTGGCAGGTGCCGCTCTATGTCTCCGCGCGCGGGCTGACCACCTCGTGGATGCCGTACGGCACTTCGGGATTCTCGGTCGAGTTCGACTTCATCGATCACGAGCTCGAGATCCAGCGCGACGATGGTCGCACGTTTACGATGAAACTCGCCCCGCGCTCCGTCGCGGATTTCTACGCGGCGTACATGGCCGGGCTACACTCGCTGGGACTCGAGGTGCACATCTGGCCGGTGCCATCCGAGATCGCGAATCCAGTCCGGTTCACGGAAGACGACACGCACGCGTCGTACGATGCCGCAGCCGCGCACGATTTCTGGCGGGCGCTCACGCAGGCCTCGCGTGTGCTCGCCATCTTCCGCGGCCGCTTCATCGGCAAGGCGAGCCCCGTGCATTTCTTCTGGGGAAGCTTCGACCTCGCGTGCACGCGCTTCAACGGCGCGCGCGCGCCGCAACATCCGGGTGGCATACCCGGACTCCCGGACTGGGCGACGCGCGAAGCGTACTCGCACGCATGCATCAGCGCGGGATGGTGGCCCGGCGCACTGGGCAGCCCCCTCGAGGAGCCGGTGTTCTATGCCTACGCGTATCCCGAGCCCGTCGGCTGTCCCACGGCGACAATTCAACCCGCCGCCGGCTACTACCACGACGTGATGCACGAGTGGATTTTGCCATACGAGGCCGTGCGAGCCAGCACAGATCCCGATGGTGCCGTGCTCGACTTCTTCCAGAGCACCTACGAAGCCGCCGCGACCCTCGGCGCGTGGGACCGCGCCGCACTCGAGCGCGACGCGCACTCGCTCCACAAGTAGCGATCGCTCACAGCATGTAGGCCATGTTCGAGCCCCCCGTCGGATAGCTGTACATCATTTTCCCGAGCTCCGCCGCCGGGATGTCGAAGCGCATCGCCATCGCGAACAGGTTGATCACCTCCTCCGCCTGCGCGCCAAGCAGATGCGCGCCGACGACTCGGTCCGTGCTTCGGTCGAAGATGGTCTTGAACATTCCGACGGGCTCGCGCACGCGCCGGTTGGTGAACCACTGCGTCGTATCGCCGGTGGCGACGCGAACCTGAATTCCCTTTTCGCGCGCTGCCTTTTCGGTGAGCCCCACGGATGCGAGCGCGGGCAGCGTGAAGACCACACTCGCGATTCCCCGAAAGTCCGGACGCGCGGAATTGCCGTTCAGCAGATTCGTCGCGACGACTCCTCCCTCGTGCCCCGCGACGGGAGTCAGCGGAATCGCGCCCGGAGGGCTCACGACATCGCCAGCTGCGTACACGCGCGGGTTCGAGACGCTCTGCAGGAACTCGTTCACGCGTATCGCGCCGTGATGCTCGAGCTCAACGCGGCCCGCCGCGGCGCCAATGCGCGCGCTGTTGGGCACGCGTCCCGCTCCATGCACCACGAGATCGGCCTCCACCACTTGCGTGTTCGCGGCGTGGCCCACGTGCACCTGAAAGGGCGCTGACGGCGACTCACGCTCGATCGCGCTCACCGAATGACCGAGCCGAATGTCGATGCCGATGTCTCGACTGTGCTCGAGCAACCGCTCCACCAGCGCACCCTCGAACGACGGCAACGGCATGACTCGGCCGAGCACGACGACCTCCGCACCGGCGTGCCGGGCGAGATGCGCGAACTCGAGCGAGACGTAGCCCGCGCCGATGAACACGATCCGCCGCGGAAGCGCGTCGAGCTCCATGAACTCGGTGCTCGTGATGACGTACTGTTCGCCGGGAATGTCCAGCCGTCGCGGTGAGGCGCCGGTTGCGATCACGATGTGGCGCGCCGTGAGCTCGCGTCCTCCGATCGCGATGCGGTTTTCCGCGGTGAACCTCGCCTCGCCATGCAGCGTCTCTATTCCCGCCTGCTGGTACGCGGCCTCGCGACTCGCGGGCACGGGACCCGTGAAGCTTCGCTTGAATGTCATCAGCGCCGGCCAGTCGATCGACGCATCGCCGGCGACTCCGTAGCCGCGCATGCGACGCTGCCACGACACGACATCCGCGGCGCCGACGAGCACCTTCTTGGGATCGCAGCCGCGATTGCCGCAGGTGCCGCCATACGGCTGGTCGTCCACCACGGCCACGCGCCAGCCGGCGGCGCGGCATTGGCTCGCAGGTGCGGATCCCGCCGCACCCGTGCCGAGCACGATCAGATCGTATTCCTCGTTCATGGTCCTCTCGCGCTGGTTAACCGCCTCAATACGAACCCGGAACCAAATGCACTGTTCTTGCCCTAATCACTGCCCCTTCGGGCGATCGTAAGATCACTCTAATGACCGCTTCTGTCTCAAGGGCTCCAATGTCCTCATCTCTCCTCACTGCTCAGTCCGGATCAATGCCCTCCGCGAGCTCGATCTCGAGCTCGCGCGCGGCGACCCTGGCCGAGCGGTTCGATGTCGTGCGCGCGCAAACCGAGCATCTCTGCGAGCCGCTCGACACCGAGGACTACGTCGTGAGCAGCATGGCCGACGTCAGTCCCACCAAGTGGCATCTTGCACACACCAGCTGGTTCTTTGAGACGTTCATCCTCGGCCCGCACGCGCCGGAGTATCGCTCTCCGAATCCGCGGTACGCCTATCTGTTCAATTCGTACTACGTGCAGGCGGGTGAGCGCCATTGTCGCGCGATGCGCGGCCTCGTCACGCGGCCGACCGTGCGCGAGGTGTTCGCGTATCGAGCGCACGTGAACGACGCAATGCACACGCTGCTCCGCGAGATCAACGACGACGCAACGCATCCGGCGTATCCACTGATCGTGCTCGGCCTGAACCACGAGCAGCAGCATCAGGAGCTGCTCCTGACGGACATCAAGCACGTGTTCTGGATGAACCCGCTTCGCCCGGTCTATCGCGATCGGCCCGAGCTTCCCGCGCGTGCGTTGCCCGCACCCGCGTGGCGATCGTTCTCCGGCGGCGTGCATCGTATCGGACATCAGGCCGACGGATTTTCGTTCGACAACGAGCTGCCGGCACACCGTGAGTTTCTCGAGGACTTCCGGCTTGCGTCGCGGCTCGTGACGAACGGCGAATATCTCGGCTTCATCAACGACGGCGGCTACAAGCGCTCCGAGCTCTGGCTTTCGCCGGGTCTCGCGATGGTGCAGAGCGGCGGATGGGAAGCGCCCTTCTATTGGGAGCACGCGGACGACGGCTGGACGGAGTTCACACTCGCCGGAACACGAGCGGTCGCACTCGATGAGCCCGTCTGTCACGTGAGCTACTACGAAGCGGATGCATTCGCGCGGTGGGCGAAGCGTCGCCTGCCCACGGAGGCCGAGTGGGAGGTCGCGGCGCGCAATTCGCCGGTGGAAGGAACCTTCGTCGAGAGCGAGCGCTTTCATCCCGCGCGGGCGAGCGCGGAGGCCATCGAATCGGGCGAGCTCACACAGCTCTACGGCGACGTGTGGCAATGGACCCAGAGCGCGTACGTCGGCTATCCCGGGTTCAAGCCGGATACGGGCGCGATCGGCGAGTACAACGGAAAGTGGATGGCCGATCAGTGGGTGCTGCGTGGCGCATCGTGCGCGACGCCGCAATCGCATGCGCGGCTCACGTATCGCAACTTCTTCCCATCGGATGCTCGGTGGCAGTTCATGGGGATTCGCCTTGCCGACCACGCGTGATGAGCGTTCGATGACGATGCCAGTTTCGCGGCAGGGCGTGCCGCGCACCGTTGCGCGCCCCGACACGCGCACCGTCCGCGAGGAGGTTCTGCGCGGGCTGCACGCCGAGCCGAAGACGCTTCCGCCAAAGCTGTTCTACGACGCCGCGGGCGCCGCGCTGTTCGAGGAGATTTGCGAGCTCCCCGAGTACTATCTCACGCGTGCCGAGCTGGAGATTCTCCGCGCGCGCGCGGGCGAGATCGCCGCGCTCGCAGGCCCACGCGTGGCGCTGCTCGAATACGGCAGCGGCGCCGGCGTGAAGATTCGCCTGCTGCTCGATGCCCTCGAATCGCCAGCGGCGTACGTGCCGATCGATATCTCGCGCGAGCAGCTCGCGCGTGTGTCGAGCGAGCTGGCCAGGGAGTATCCGGGAGTCGTGGTGCAGCCGCTCAACGCGGACTACACCTTGCCCCTCTCGGTTCCGCCGCTGCCCGAGGGCTCGCGCAGAGTCGCGTTCTTTCCCGGCTCGACGATCGGAAACTTTCACCCGATGGAGGCCGCCGTATTCCTCGGGCGTGTGCGACGCGCGGTGGGCAAGGATGGCGCACTGATCCTGGGTGTGGATCGGCGGAAGTCCGCGGCGACGCTGAACGCGGCCTACGATGACTCGGCGGGCGTCACGGCGGCGTTCAACCTGAACATGCTCACACGTCTCAATCACGATGTAGGCGCGCGCTTCGATCTCGCGAAATTCAGGCACCGCGCGTTCTTCAATCCGCGCGCGAGCCGAGTCGAGATGCATCTCGTGAGCACCGAAGACCAGCTCGTGAAGGTCGCCGGCGAGTACATCGACTTCGAGAAGGGAGAGTCGATCTGGACCGAAAGCTCGTACAAGTACGATCGCGCGCGCCTCGAGGAGCTGATCGAGACGGCGGGCTTTCGCCTGAGGAAGCTCTGGACCAACTCGAAGCGGCAGTTCTGGGTGGCCTACCTCGAGGCGGTGTGACGCAGGTGGGCCGGCGCTACGGCGCGCTCCACCAGCGCGAGCACACCGTCCACCAGTAGCGCCAGCGCGGCGGCGGGGAGCGCGCCGGAGAGAATCATGTTCGTGTCGGCGAGCGCGAGCCCTGCGACGATCGGCTCGCCGAGCCCTCCGGCTCCGATGAACGCGGCGAGCGTGGCCGCGCCGACGGTGATCACCGCCGCCGTTCGAATGCCCGACATGATCACCGGTGCCGCGAGCGGGAGCCGCACGCTCAGCAGCCGCTGCCACGGCGTCATCCCGAGCGCCTCCGCGGCCTCGACCGCGGACGGATCAGCATCGCGCACGCCGCTGTATGCGCTGCGCACGATGGGATAGAGCGCGTAGATCCAGAGCGCGACGAGCGCCGGCTTGATGCCGATGCCAAAGAGCGGAATCATGAAGGCCAGGAGGGCGATGCTCGGGATCGTCTCGAGTACGCCGAGCACGCCGATGAGCGGCTCCGCGGTGCGGCGCATGCGCTCGAGCGCGAGCGCGAGTGGAAGGGCCACGAGAATCGCGGCGCCGAGGGCAAGGGCGACGAGGAGGAGATGGCGGAGGACGAGGGCGCGAATCGCGCCGCGCTGCTGCCAGAGGTACGAGGAGAGCGATATCTTAGTACTAAGGGATTTTCCATCTCTGGCCACTTCGCTCGTGTCTCGCGCGACTGATGCGACGCCGATGTCGCGGAGCGCATCCGCCGCGACGCGCTTCACATCTTCTCCGTCGACCTCGATGCGGCGATTGAGCGCCCGCATTCGCGATTCGTCGAGCATCCCGCTGAGCGTCGTCAGCGCCGACACGGCGTCGGGACGATCGTGCGCTAGCCGCGAGCCGATGAGCGCCGCCGCCTCGTAAGGCGGGAAGAAGTGCCGGTCGTCGACGAGCGTTACGAGATCATACTTCGACAGCAGCCCGTCCGTCGTGTACCCATCGATCACATCGACGGCGCCGCTCGCGAGCGCCTGATACTTCACCGCGGGCGCGAGCGGACGAACGGCGCGCGGGCGAACGCCGTACGCGCGCGCGAGTCCCGCGAGCCCGTCGGGGCGCCCGATGAAGTCCGCCGTGAAGCCGGCGACGAGGTGCCCGCTCTCTCGCGCGAGATCGCTGAGCGTGCGCAGATGATACTGCGCGGCCGTGTTGCGACGCACGGCGATCGCGTAGCTGTTCTGGAAGCCGAGCGGCGGGAGCCACCGCATGCCGTAGCGCGAGGCGAACGCGCGGGCGACGTGCGCGAACACCAGGCGCGCGTCGCCGGCGAGTGAATCGGTGAGCGTGTCGTGCAGCACTGCCAGCAAACCGGTGCCGGTGTACTCGGGATAGACGTCGATCGCGCCCGAGCGCAGCGCCTCGATCGCGATCTGGGTCTGGCCGAGCCCCGGCTTGCGCTCGACCGCAATGGCGTGGGCCTCGAGCACCTGCGCGAACAGCTCGGCCAGGAGATACGACTCGCCGAACGGCTTCGAGGCGACGATCACCGGCGTGGCGTGCGACGGCCGGCCGGCATCGCGCGCCGGCGCGGGGGCAGTTTGCGCGGGC
>DATHJR010000622.1:0-4985 GCA_035286525.1 Gemmatimonadaceae bacterium
CCGACGTCCTTCTCGGAGTCGCCCCCTTCTACTGGCCTTGGCGACTTGCCGGCCTTCAGCCCGACACTGCCTTTCAGCTGTGGCTGCTCACGATCGCGACGCTCAACTTCCTGTCGGCGCTCCTGCTCTTCTCGCGCGGCTTCCGCTGTCGCCCGGTCGCATCCGCCATCGGCGCGATGCTGCTCTCGTTCGCGGCCGTGCGCACCGCGCAGGTCATGCACGCGCAGCTCATCGCTCACTTCTATCTGGTGTTCGCGATCCTCGCGCTGCTCGAGATCTTCGAGCCGGAGCCCGAGCTCCGCGCCGGCATGACCGTGGTCGAGCCACGCACGCCCTGGGTACTCGTGTTCGCGCTCGCGGGCGTGGGGCAGATCTATTCGAGCTTTTACTACGGCTGGTATCTCTGCTTCGCTCTCCTCATCGGTGCGATCTGGGCGATCGCCATACCTGGAACGCGCAGGCGCTTCCTCCTCACCATTCGCGCGAATCTGCGGGCGATTCTCGCCTCGGCCGTTGGTGCGGCGCTCCTGCTCGCGCCGTTGGTGCAGCATTATCTGCAGGCGGAGCACCAGGTGGGGACGAGGAAGTTCATCGTCGTCGAAACGATGCTTCCGCGCATCCAGTCGTGGGCCTATCAGGGACCCGACAGCTGGTTGTACGGCTGGCTCGCCACGCACGACGCCTTCCACTATCTGCCGATGGAGCACGAGCAGCGGCTCGGCCTCGGCCTCGCGACCATTGTCTTCGCAGGGCTCGGACTCTGGTTCGGTCGACGCAGGCGCGCCGTTCAATTCGCCGTGCTCGTGCCCCTCACCATGGCCATCGTCGCCACCGAGTGGCCCGGAGGCTTCGCTCCGTGGCGCGCGATCTATCTGTTCGTGCCGGGCGCCGCGGCGCTCCGCGCCGTCTCGCGCATCGGCGTCGCGCTCGTGTTTCCGGCCGCGCTGGGCGTCGCTCTGCTGGTCGACTCGATCACCAGGGTGCGTCGCATTCCGCCATCGCGCGCGGCCGGCACGCTGCGCCGTCGCGATCGCCGAATGCGCGCGCTGCTCGTGGTGCTCGTGACCACAGTAGTCGTGGCCGAGCAGGTGCAGAAGCCGATATCGTATGACAAGGACGCGGGCCGGGCGCGCGTGGCGCGTGTCGCGAGCGTCATTGGCGCGGACTGCGGCGCCTTTCTCTACACCACCACGGGCGGCCAAGATGATCCGTGGCACTATCATGCCGATGCGATGTGGGCGTCGATGCAGCGCGGCATTCCCACGCTCAATGGCTATTCCGGCAATCAGCCGCCGAAGTGGACCTTCTACGACATTCGGGTGCCAACCCCCTATCTGGACAGTGTGGTCAGCGACTCGGTGGCACGGTGGGCCGCGAGGTGGCGCCTCGATCCCGCCCGCATCTGTCGCGTCAGCACGCCACCCGCGGCTCAGTGAGGGCGAATCGGCCGCACCGAAATCGTCTTGATTTCAAAGCTTTTGAGCGGCACGTCCATCACCGCGCCGCGCGCCCGGAAACCATCCGCCAGCTCGCTCTCGAGCAGGTCCGTCTCGCTCGCGTTCACTGCATATGAGAAGTGGACATGCGCCACCGTGGCGCGCCCACTTGTCTCGACGAGCCGCACGATGTACCGGTCGTCATCCTCGGCCCGCTTGAGGGCGCCGAGCTCCACGGTTGATGGCTCGACGCTCAGCCACGAGGCGTTTCGTGCCGCCCCTTCGTGCGCGGCGACCTTCAGCGCCACCATCGGCGCATTGAGCTCCGCCGCTGCCTCGCGAATCTCCAGAGCGCGCCAGTCTCCCTCGTGCGGCACGATGCTGAGCGCGAGCTGCTGCAGCCCCACGTCCGCACGCGCATCGGGCCACTTCGGGCTTCTCAGCAGCGTGATGAACATCGTATCGGCAGTGGCGCTGTAGCCGTACTTGCCGTCGTTCGTCACCGCCACGCCAAAGCCGTGCGAAGACGCATCGAGCCAGCGCTGCATCGGCGTCTCGAAGCGCGCGCTGTCGCGCTTCGTCGCGGGGCGGGTGGGGCGCGCGATCGACGCGTATGGAATCTCTGCGCGCGTGGAGTCGACACGAAAGGCGAGCGGCACCACGAGCTTGAGAAGGCGATCCTTGCCATGCCAGTCGATCCGCATGGTGACATCCAGCCGGGCGGGGAGCTCGCGCAGCGCGTACCGCTCGGTGACGCGCACGCTGTCGCGCTCGCGATGCACGGTCACCGACGAGCCGAGCGGTGTGAATTCTACGGAGTCGACTCGAACCGCCTGATCGATGTACGCGCGCCTGCCGTGGAGGTCGTCGATGTTCCAGGCCTGCCACTGCGCCGGAACGTCGTCGATGAGCAGGAGTCCGCCGGCGCCGGAGGAGAGCGCGTCTCTCCCGTGTGTCTTGTCGTAGAGCCGCGCGATGTTTCCCGTGCGCGCATCGATCTCGACGCGGAGCGATCCGTTCTCCAGCACGCGCGACATCTTCGATGACCGGCTGGCGATTGCGAGAGGCAGCGAGGCGGGAGCTCGCTCGACGAAGATCAGCGCCGTGCCGAGCGCGGGCACGTCGGGAACCAGAACCTCGAGCGCGGAGTCGGTGACGGTACTCGCAAGCGTGCGCCCGCGCGCGTCATGCGCGAGGTTTCCGTTCGCGGAGGAAAGGCGAACGACACCCGTGCGTGTGCGACCGCTGCCGTTGAAGACGATGTAGGGATCGTCGCCGGGATGCGCCGGCCGCGTGTCCATCGAGCTCGCGGTGGCCGCGAGCGACTGCTCGAGAACGCGCCGCGCACCCGACTCGGCGCGCGCGTAGTCCTTTTCGGCGTCCGCGTACACCTCGCCGATGGAGGTGCCGGGAAGGATGTCGTGGAATTGGTTGAACAGCACGAGCCGCCAGGCCGCGCGCAGCGAGTCGTGCGGATACGATGTGGGGGCAAGGGCCGCCGCGGCCTCCGCGTTGCCGAGGAGCGCCTCGAGCTCCCGGTTCTTTCGTTTGACCGCCGCCTGGGTGGTGAACGTCCCGCGATGATATTCGAGATAGAGCTCGTCGCGCACGACGGGGCCTGCCCTGGCGTCGAGCCGCATCCGCGCGAGCGACGAATCCGGCGTCGCGTCGCGCACCACCGGGAACGTGGGGATGCGCTGCAGATCGCGCGCGCGATCGAGCATCTCCATCGTGGGTCCACCGCCGTGATCGCCAACCCCGTACACCGTGAGCATGCGAGGTGACGCGCTCGAGTCGCGCGTCACGACGAATTCCTTCGCGAGCCGGCGCGGCGCGAGGTCGTGGTCGTACGCGTAGATCACGTCCGTGAACACCCGCGAGCCATCGGGGCCTTCCCACCAGAACGAGTTGAGCCCGGGGGGCCACCGGTTCGTGTCGTTCCACCGCATCTCCTGTGTGACGAAATACTCGAAGCCGCTCTTCCGCAGGATCTGCGGCAACGACCACGGGAAGCCGAAGGTATTGACCAGCCACGCCACTCGTGCCGGCTTGCCGAAGAGTCTCACGAACGTGCGCTGTCCGTAGAGCGCCTGCCTGACGAGCGATTCGCCGGAGGGCAGATTGGCGTCCGACTCCACCCACCATCCGCCGACGGGGTCCCAGCGGTGTTCTTTCGCCAGCGCCTGAAGGCGAGCAAGCAGCGCCGGATCCTGATCTTCGATCCACTCGTAGTATTGGGCTGACGAGCCGGCGAAGTGCATGTCCGGGTATTTCGCCATGAGCTTCGTCGCGCTCTCCCACGTCGCCTGAATGGCATCGCGGCCATCGCGTACTCGCCACTGCCATGCCGCGTCGATATGTGCGTGACCCACGATATCGATCGTGTCGCGACGGATGCGCGCGGCCGATGGCGCGAGACGCGCGAGCCACTTGGCGATGTCCGCGTGGTACGCGGTCTTCGAGGGATCGAGCGCACCTCTCAGGAGCGCCATCGCTGCAGCACTGTCGGGAATGGCGAGCGTCGAGTCGCTGGTGAAGTACCGCGCCCACTCCGCGCCGTCGCGAATCTCCGCCCAGCCGATGTCGCGCGCGCGGATGCGCGGCGCGTCCCACCATTGGCCCTGCGGCATGATCGAGATCGCGAGGCGGGCGCCTGCGCGGCACGGCGCACACAGCCTGGCGCGGCCGAGCGAGTCGGGTTGCAGCGCCACGCCATTCGCGTTCACGGTGCCCCGGGCGCCGAACTCCGCCACCTCCGCATCGAGAGTGAGGCCGCCGAGCGCGGACGGGACTACGAATGTTGTGGAGATGTGGCGAAGTTGGCGCCGAGTGGTGGAATCCAGCCCCGGGCCCGCGTCCGTCTCGCGGGCTCCCTTCGTGTCGCTCGATCCCATCCAGCGCTCGACCCCTATCGGGCGCGAGAGGATCTCGAGCAGCGCACTCGCGGTGATCGGAAGCGCGAGATGCGTGAGCACCGAATCGCCCCGTCGCACCACCGCCTGCGCGCCGCCATTGAGCGCGCCGCGCGCGAGCTCCATCCAGTCTGCGTTCACAGTCACCGCAACCGGCTGCCCCGCCTTGCCGCCGGGCAACGTCACGACCGAGCCGCCTGCCGCGAGCGAGAGCTTGCCGCGGGCATTCGTCCAGCGTGTGGCGCACACGCGCAGCTGCACGTCGAGCTTGGTTGCGCTCGCCGTGTCGCTGGCTCGCGGCTGCATCGCGGGCGCGAGCGCCGCGCGCGTGGCCATCGTCACGGGCCCGAGTGTGACGTCGGCGCGCGGGGCCGGCGCGAGCGCGGTGTCGCCAGCGGACACGCGCCGCGCCGCATCGCGCGCCGTCGCCGACACATCGCTGCGCAGGTCGCCCACGGGATCGCGACTGATGCTGAGGAGTCGCGCGCCGAGTCCGAAGCCGCCGCCGCGGTTCACAACGCGGTACAGCAGCCGGTTCGAGCCGGCAGCGAGCGCGAGACCGATGGTGTCCCCGCCGGACCGAAGCTCGCGCGCGACCTCGCGACGCTGCACGCGGCGACCGTTGAGCCAGATCACC
>DATHJR010000623.1:0-2855 GCA_035286525.1 Gemmatimonadaceae bacterium
CGTGATCTGGCCGTCGATAGTGCCCAGGTAGGTGGTGTCGCCTTCCAGCGATACGCAACTCACACCACTCCTGCTCACCTGACCTGATATCTGATCGCCGCTTTGGGAGATCGAAAGGTCACCCTGGATGACACAGTCGACGGATGCAGCGTTGCTGACGGACGCGATCAGGTGCCAGTCGCCGCTCACGTCCGGAGGACTCGGATCAGAAACGTTGTCGAAACACCCTGATGCGCCAGCACAGGTTCCGAGTGCAGCAAAAAGGGCGAGCTTTCGCCACGACCCGGTGACGGAATGAGCGCTGGCTGTATGGAGCCGCGGCGCAGTCAGTGGTGTTCCGCCATGGGTCGTCCGCAATCGCGCTATGAAACCGGACATGCACCCTCCGTCGATCACGATTCAGCAGACCCGTCAATGATCATACGGAGCACAGGCTCAGTGATCAATGGGCCACTCACTCGATTCATCGGATCGCGAGAGCTTGCAGTGCAGCGAAAGACTTCCGAACGCACGAAAGACTGCCTACACCTGACGGCAGTCTTTCAATGCAATCGCCAGTGCGAGCGAAGCTACGGCTTCTTCGCGTCCGGCACGTGGTGCGTTTGCTTCACCGTATCGGTGTGTATCGTCGTGTCGGACTTCACGACGGTCGTATCGCGAACCTTGGTGCTGTTGATCAGCGTGTCGACGCCCTTCACGGTTTCATCGTGATTTCCCTTACATGCGGTGGAGCCGACGATCACTCCGAATGCCGCTACCATGGATGCAAGCTTCAATGCGCTCATCGTACCTCTGGATCGGGAAACGAAACTGCCCACGTCACGCTCGCAGTGGCAGGACGGACCATCCAACCATAGCAATTCATGCGCCTCGACGAGGCACGGCGTGGCGCCTCGCGTGCACGGCGCAGCCCCTAACGCGTCAGCTGGATTGCCCCGGGCGTTCCCGGAGTGCAACTTCCCACCCTCACACCACTCGGGAGCCTCGCCGATGCTCGTTCCCACCGTTCGCCTCCTCGTGGCAGCCATCGCCATCGCGTCTCTCGCCCCCGTTCCCGTGTATCCGGGTGCGGTGCTCGACGTGGCCGCCTCGAAAGAGGCGTCCGCCGCGCACCCGAAGTTCCCCTACAAGGTGTACGTGACGCCGGATTCCTATGAGAAGGTCATCGCCTTCTACAAGGGAAAGGGTGCGTCGCAGTCGGAGGCCGTGTCGGTCGGAAACGATGCGAATCGGAAGATGGCGATGTTCTCGGCGAGCGACAGCACGATCGCCATCAACTGGCCGGCTGACGTCAAGGACAAGAGCGGGAAGATCATCTCGCGAACCGGAACGAGGATCGCGATCGGGGACTGATGCGGCGGTAGGCGGCGGGACGTCGTCGCGTTCCGCGACAGGAACGCGCGGCCGCGCTACCGCCCGCGGTCCGAGTGCAGCAGCGCCAGCTCGTTCATCGCCGGCTCGTACTCCGGCTCCTCCACGAGCAGTTGCTTCAGCATCGTGATGGCCTGCTGCACGCGCCCCGCATCGCGCGCCTCGATCGCGCGCGCGAACATCAGCGTCGTCGTGTACGACGCCTTCTGCGTTGTCTCGCGCGCACGTTTGCCATCGCTCGGCAGATCGGCGAGGTGCATGTCGTGCCCCAGGTGCTCCGATAGCTGTCCGATGAGCGCGGCGAGATTCGCCTGCTTCCCCTCGGCACTCTCCGTGTGCTCGACCTGCGCGGTGGCGACGTCCACCATGTACGCGGTGATCCGGATCGTGCCATGGCCGTCGCCGGCGAAGGTGCCGCGAATCACCCACTGTGCGCCGAGGATGCGTCCGAGGTGAGATGCAGCCTCATCGTCGAGACGTCCCTGCGCATCGAGCTTTTGGGCCGAGAGCGCGCCCCTCAGGCGCTGCGGCTCGACGGTGCGAATGGTGGGATTGCGCGAGAGCTCGATGAGAATGAGCTCGGGTATTCCGCTGATGAGAGGGTTGAGCGCCACGCGCTCATCGCCCACGACGCTGTTCGCAAACGGGAGAGCGCCCACCAGGGGCCACGACTCGGGGCGCTGCGCCGGCAGTCGAAACGCGCTCAGAGCGAGCATGGCGACCAGGGTCGCGAAGAGCGTCGCGGTCCAGCGGGCATTCGAACATCGGCGTCTCATGCTGGCTCCCGGCTACACGGTGAGCGTCGTCCCCTCCGCGGCAGCCAGTACCTCGAGGCGCGCGCCCTTGTCCAGCGCGTGCTTCTGGCATGCCGCAACCTGCTCGCTCACCGCGGTGTCGGAGCGTTCGGGATGGTGATGAAAAAGCACCAGCCGTTGCACTCCCGCGTCGAGCGCGAGGTCCACGACGTCTTCGTACCGCGAGTGTCCCCACCCGCGGTGCCGCTCATACTCGTCGGCCGTATACATCGCATCGTGCACGAGCAATGACGCCTCGCGCGCGAAGGACACGAGCTGATCCCGCCACCCGGGAGCCGACTCATATGCGTCGGCGTTGCCGAGCTCGTTGTCCGAAATGTAGACGAGTGCCGGGGCGCCCACGTTACCGTCCGTAATCCAGTATCCGGTTGCGCCTCCCGGATGGCGCAACGCGCACGTCTTCAGGGCATAGCCATCGCCTCGCTCCACCTCGTTGAGCGCCCGAAAACGGACCTGGGCGAGAAAGGCATCGAACGACACCGGAAACACTGCGGCCGTCATCTGCGCACGCAACGCGGACTCGATGCCGGAGAGCGCCCCCGGGGCCCCGCGAACCGTGAATTCGTGCCCGGCCGCGTACAGCGGCGCGAAAAACGGGAGCCCCTGGATGTGGTCCCAATGCGCGTGGCTCAGCAGAATATCCGCGACGATCGGCTTCCCTCTCGCGCG
>DATHJR010000624.1:0-5294 GCA_035286525.1 Gemmatimonadaceae bacterium
CACCACCTGCTGTCCTCGCGCGCGACGGCGCAGCGCGTGGTCGAGGCTCTGATCTCCGAGGCGAATGGGCGCGGAGGGTTGGACAACATCACCGCGATCGTGGTGCGCATCCTGGCGACAGACGCGGATATGGCGGCGGAGAAATCGGGAGTGGCGGCGGCGTCGTAGGATGGCCGACGAGACGGTGGGGTCGATCGCCGAGTTGTATTTGGGGAATTTGTTGTATGCGCTGGAGCTGGCGGCGCTGGGGCTGGAGCAGCAGGAGAAGCCGACGGACGCCGCGTTCTACCGGGGAATCGCGCGAAAGCTGGCGGAGGCGCGGGGGCGGGAGGCGAGCGGTCAGGTGGCGAAGGGGTGAGTGCGACGCCCGCCTCCGATGATGAAATTGCGAAGATGCTGGAGTTGCTTGCTCGCGACTTCGCGTCGACGAGAGTCGCGAAGCATCTCGACGCGCTGCCGGACTCGGTCGAGGAAGTACGCGAGTGGTACGACGGGCTCGAGGATACGGACATCGACTCGCTGACTCAGCATCTCGTTGACGACACGCAGCAGGACTTGATGGACTCGTTCCTCGACACGACGTGGCCCGCCTGTCCGCGACATCCCAATCATCCGTTGTGGTTTCACGACGAGGCGTGGTACTGCGAGCGGGATAGAGAGCCGCTGGCCCCACTCGGAGGTCTTCGCGAAATACTTCCACCTCCGCCACCTGATCCGCCGTTCGTGCCGGGGCCGTACGTGCGGAGGCCCGGGAAGGGCTGAGCGCTCTCCTCTAGAGTGGCGTCGCAGCCGTAGGCGGCGCGCGCGACGGGCTCTAACGATTTGAGATACGGACAAAACGGAATGAGCGGACAAAGACGAAAACTCCTCGTTCCATCGACATCCGCTCTCGAGAGACTTGCAGATGTCCCGAGCTATCCCTGGTCCTGGAATCTGAGTTGAGGAGCGAGAAGTTCACGTCACTCGAACCCGACGCGGTCGCCGGTCCTATGACTTGAGCAACTCCATCACTCGCTCCCTCGGCACCTTCGTCCCTTCGGTGGCAAATACGCGCATCACGCGCGTCGACTCGTACAGCTCCTGCGATAGCAACGGCAGGTTGATCGCTGCGGGCCATCCGCTCGCGCCGAGCCGTTTCACATCGCCGCCGCGCATGCGCACGGGGAGATCGAGTCCGAGCATGCGCGGTTTCTCCGGGTAGTCGAGAAGCACCGCGCCGGGTGCGACACCGAGCTCGCGCGCGAGTGCGTCCTCCGTCTCGATGACGCGCTCGCGGTCGTTCGCGATCCAGTCGCCCTGTCCGTCGTCGAGCTCCGTGGAAGAGATCTCGAAGGCGCGCTTGTGCAGGCGGCGATTGCGAAGGCCGTCGAGCAAGGCCGATGGCGCGCGCTCATCGAGCCGGTGCAGCAGTCCCTCATCCGTGAAGCCCGCGAGCTCGTGCTCGACGATCGTGCCACTTCGCAGCGCGTCGTCGACGAGGCGCTTGTACATCGCGGTGGCGCTCCGCACTGCGTGGTGCCAGTACACGTTGCGGTACATCTGGTACTTCGCGAAGAGGAGCGATTCGAGCGCGGCGAGCCCCTTCTCGACGAGGCCGATCGCTGGCAGGCCTGTGATGGGATCGTCGACGATCGTGAGCGAGTGCAACAGCCGGTCGACGTCGATCTCGCCGTAGGGCACGCCGCACATCAGGGCGTCGCGCTTGAGATACTCGATCTTGTCGAGATCGAGCGAGCCGGAGATCAGCCCCTGGAGCGGGCTCGCGCTCTCGCCCGTGATGATCGCGTGCACGCGCATCGCGGCAGTGTCGCCGATGGTGCTTGCGAGAACCGAAGCGATCGCGCCGTCGGTGATGAGGGTGCGCGCGACGGCCTCGTGGTGCAGCGCGCCGATCTCCTCGAGCGCGTGCGAGAACGGGTAGTGCCCGACATCGTGGAGCAGCGCGGCCGCGCGCACGACGGCGCACTCGTCGTCGGCCAGTCGCGCGAGCTCGCCCCGCTCGCGCAGCAGCGCGAGCGTGCGCCCGGTGAGATGGTAGGTGCCGAGCGCGTGCTCGAAGCGAGAGTGCGTCGCGCCTGGATAGACGAGGAAGGCCAGCCCGAGCTGGCGCACGTAGCGCAGCCGCTGAAACACCGCGGTGTCGACGAGCCGCATCGCGTCCGCATCGAGCGGGATGTTGTTCCAGAGCGGATCGCGAACGATTGTCACGCGCCGGTGAGCCTCACGCGCTCGGACCGGCGTTCCGCACGGACTCGTGAACGCCCTCGGCGAACTGCTCGAAGTTCTTCGCGAACATCTGCGCGAGCGTACGCGCTTGCGCATCGTACGCCGCGGGATCTGCCCACGTCGTGCGTGGCGAGAGCAGGGCGGCCGGCACGTCGCGGATCGACTTCGGCACCTTCAGTCCGAACACCGGATCGGTGACGGTCGGTACGTTCGTCAGCTCTCCCGACAGCGCGGCGCGAATCATCGCGCGCGTGTGCCCGAGCCTCATGCGCTGGCCAACGCCGTACGCGCCGCCGGTCCATCCGGTGTTCACGAGCCAGACGCGCGCGTCGTGGCGCTCGAGGAGCTTGCCGAGCATCTGGGCGTAGCGCGACGGATGCCAGACGAGGAAGACGGCGCCGAAGCATGCGCTGAACGTCGCCTGCGGCTCCTTCACACCACGCTCCGTGCCCGCGACCTTCGCCGTGTAGCCGGAGAGGAAGTAGTACATCGCCTGCTCGCGCGTGAGTGCCGCGATCGGGGGCAGCACGCCGAACGCATCGGCGGTGAGGAAGATGACGTGCTTGGGATGTCCCGCGCGCCCGCCCGCGACGTGTCGCTTGATGTAGTGCATGGGATAGCTGGCGCGCGTATTCTCGGTGATCGACTGGTCGGCGAAATCCACCTGCCGCGTGTGCGGGTTCAGCACGGTGTTCTCGAGGATCGTTCCGAACATCTGCGTCGTGCGATAGATCTCCGGCTCGCCGTCGGCGGAGAGATTGATCGCCTTGGCGTAGCAGCCACCCTCGAAGT
Source organism: Gemmatimonadaceae bacterium (assembly GCA_035286525.1). Classification (GTDB taxonomy): domain Bacteria; phylum Gemmatimonadota; class Gemmatimonadetes; order Gemmatimonadales; family Gemmatimonadaceae; genus FEN-1250. The sequence continues at coordinate 3,019 of DATHJR010000624.1, forward strand.
TGAACACCCCATCGTCGCTCCATCCGTGCTCGTCATCGCCCACCAGAAAGCGGTGCGGATCCGCAGAGAGCGTCGTCTTGCCCGTGCCCGAGAGTCCGAAGAAGAGCGCGGTGTCGCCCTGCTCGCCGACGTTGGCGGAGCAGTGCATCGACAGCACGTTCTGCTTGGGCATCAGGTAGTTCATCACCGTGAAGATCGACTTTTTGAGCTCGCCGGCGTAGCGCGTACCGCCAATGAGGATCATCCGCCTCGCGAAGCTCAGGACGATGAAAGTGCCGGAACGGGTGCCGTGCCGCTTCGGATCCGCCTGCATTTCCGGCGCGTGGAGCACGGTGAAGTTCGCCAGGAATCCCGGCAGGTCGCCCGCAGTGGGGCGCAGGAACATGTTCCGCACGAACTGCATGTGCCACGCGTTCGGGCTGACGAAACGCACGGAGAGGCGGTGTGCGGGGTCCGCACCGGCCCAAAGATCCTGCACGAACAGATCGCTGCTCGCGTCGAGGTACGCGCGCACGTCGGCGAGCAGCACATCGAAGTTCTCGGGCGAGATCGGCTGATTCACCTTTCCCCACCACACGTCCTGCGCAACGTCGGGATCCTTCACCACGAACTTGTCGTTCGGCGAGCGGCCAGTGTGCGGCGAGGTAATCGCGACGAAGGGCCCCATGTCGGCGAGCAAACCTTCGTCCCGTCGCACGGCCTGCTGGATCAACTCGGGCGCGAGGAGATTCCAGTGCACGCATCCGCTCGGCCGCAGCCCCTGCTGCGCGAGGGTTCGACTCTCCGGACGGCTGGAGGCCGTGTCTGTGGGCGCGGCTTCGGTAGTCATATGATTAGGGATCCAGTGAAGTCAGTGAGTTCGTATGCGTGGGTATCGTCAACGCGAGGCTGCCTCGTGCTGCTGTGCGTCGATGACGCCCACGGCCGCCATGTTCACGATGTCCTGCACTTCCGCAGTGTAACTCATGCACGGAAGGTAATGACGGGACTTCTACGATGTCAGCAGCGGGCGTAGGTTATCCCGCAGTGGGCCGCGATCATCGCGGCACTCGAATCATCTCGCCGCGGAGTTCGGTGTCGCCATCATCTGTCTCGTCCTCGCTCGCCATGCAGATCAGGAACGTGATCATTGCGCTTGCGTTGATCGCGCTCTCGATGCTCCTCGATGGATGGGTGGCCGATCACGTTCGATTCGGCCGCGTGTACGAGACCGACTGGGGGCGCATGCTGCGCACCTTCGGCTACCTCCCCTTTTGGCTGCTCGCGGCCATCGCGCTGGCGCTGGAGGATCGCGAGAGCAGGGAATGGTGGCGACGAGCGATGCTGCTCGCGGCCGCGCCGACGGCCGCGGGGATCGTCGGCGAGGTGCTCAAGATTCTCGTGCGCCGGACGCGGCCGCCGGACGTTGGGCACGCGTACGCGTTTCGGCCGTGGAGCGATCATCCGTTCAGCTCGCGAGGCCTCGGCTTCCCGAGCGACCACGCGGTGGTGGCGTTCGGCGCGGCGGCGATTCTCGCTCGACTCTTCCCCCGCGCGCGATGCGTATGGTACGGCGCCGCGATCGGATGCGCGATCAGCCGGCTGCTCGCGCACGCGCACTATCTGAGCGATGTGGTGGCGTCGGCGTGCATCGCGATCGGCATCGCGGCGCTGCTCTGGCGATACGCCGCGCCGCACGACGGTGCAATCGCCTAGGCTGGGTCGGCAGTCTCGTGCGCGAGGCCGATGATGAAGCAAAATACCTGATACCGCGCGGCGATCAGCCGGCAGCGTACCCGCGCAGCAGGTGCAGCATGCAGCTGTCGGTGAGCATGTCGTTGTCGAGCTTGGGGGTCTCGAGCACCTTCGCGACGCGAGGCATGCGCGGGTCCGTCATGATGCGGCGGAACGGCTCCTCGCCGAGCGAGCCAAAGCCGATGAGCGCGTGGCGGTCGCGCCTCGACGCGAACGGCGTCTTGGAGTCGTTCAGGTGCATCACCCGCAGCTGCGGCCATCCGAGCGCGCTCTCGAACCGCGACCACACATCATCGTACGCGCCAACCAGATCGTAGCCGGCCGAATGGATGTGGCAGGTATCGACGCACACGCCGATACGCGATCGATACTCCGCACTCACTCGGCCGATGATATTCGCCAGCTCCTCGAAGGTGGCGCCGAGTGAGGTGCCCGAGCCCGCAGTGGTCTCGAGACACAGTACCGTCTCGCCGGGCGCGCGCGCGAGCGACTCGGAAATGGCATCCGCGTTGCGCGCGATGCCGCTCTCGCGATCGTCCATG
>DATHJR010000625.1:0-2645 GCA_035286525.1 Gemmatimonadaceae bacterium
CGCAGCCACGCCGGCACGCCCGGATCCGCGTAGCTCGCGTGCGGTGGGTGCGCGCGCACGGCCGTCGCTTCTACGACTTCGATGGCCTCGATCGGTTCAAGTCGAAGTTCGCGCCCGAGCAGTGGGAGGAGATCATCGCGATCGACGATCGCGCGCCGTTCTCGATGCGTTCGCTATGGGCGATCGCGGCCGCGTTCGGCGGTGGCTCTCCGGCGGTGCTCCTCGGCCGCGCCGTAGCGCGAGCCATTACACAGGAAGTGCGATGGCTCGCGGAGTGGTGACCGCTCGCTCAGCCGTGATCCTTCTTCTGCGGCTTGTGCGGACGCCCGTCCTCGCCCTTCTCCGACTCGGGCGCCGACGGTGTTTCTTCCTCTGCCTTGGCTCGCTGCCTGGCGATCTCGGCGTTGCTCTTCTGCCCCTGCTGTCCCTCGATGTGATCGTGGCCGCTATGCGGGTCATGACGCTGCTTCGACATATCGCACCTGTCAGAAATGAGATTCGTTACGTTGATTCGTACGCAAGAACGAGCCCGCTCGCCTGACGTGGCGAGCACCTCCCTTCTCCGAATGCGAGAGTCGAGACGATGAGTGGCGAACAGGAACTGAAGGGGCCGGACCTGGCGGCCGGCGTGCCGTTGTCGAGCATTCCCGAGGGCGGGATGCTTGCGGGACACGCGGATGGACAGGCGGTACTCCTGGCGCGGCGCGGCAGCGAGATCTTCGCGATCGGCGCTACCTGTACGCACTACAGCGGGCCGCTCGGCGAGGGCCTCGTCGTGGGAGAGACTGTGCGCTGCCCATGGCACCACGCGTGCTTCAGCCTGCGCACTGGCGAGGCGCTCAAGGCTCCCGCGCTGAGTCCCGTGTCGCGCTGGGAGACGGAGCGCCGCGGGGATGTGGTGGTGGTGACGAAGGAGATCAAGGCCCACGATGGTTCGACGCCCATCGAACTATCCTCGCCACTCGCGACCGACATCAAACGCGTGGTGATCGTCGGCGCCGGAGTGGCCGGCAACGCCGCGGCAGAGATGCTTCGGCGCAAGGGATTCGCGGGATCCATCGCAATGCTCGGTGCCGACCCCGCGGGTCCGTACGATCGGCCGAATCTCTCCAAGGATTATCTCGCGGGCACGGCGCAGGAGGATTGGCTCCCGCTGCATTCGCCGGAATTCTACAAGCGTCACGACATCGAGCTGCTCACGTCCACGACGGTCAAGTCGGTGGACACTTCGGCGAAGCGCGTGACACTCGGGAGCGGCGGCACGCGCGAATACGACCGCCTGTTGCTATGCACCGGAGCAAACCCGATTGCTTTGAAGGTGCCGGGCGCGGACCGAAAGCACGTGTTCTATCTGCGCACGCTGGCCGACAGCCGCGCGATCATCGCGGCCGCAGGCTCGGCGAAGCGCGCGGTGGTCATCGGCGCGAGCTTCATCGGCCTCGAGGCTGCGGCGTCGCTGCGCACGCGGGGGCTCGAGGTGCACGTCGTCGCCCCGGAGGCGGTGCCATTCGAAAAGGTGTTCGGCCAGGCGCTCGGCGCGCACATTCAGGCGCTCCACGAAGCGAAGGGGGTCAGGTTCTCGCTGGGGAAGTCCGCCACCGCGATCGGCGCGGCCGACGTGACGCTCGACGACGGCTCGACCATCGCGGCGGACCTGGTCGTCATCGGGATCGGCGTACGGCCGAGCCTCGATCTCGCGAAGCAGATGGGGCTCGGGGTCGACAACGGCGTCGTCGTGAACGAGTTCCTCGAGTCGAGCGTCGCAGGCGTGTACGCCGCGGGCGACATCGCGTCGTTCCCGTATCGTACCGGCGATCGCATTCGTGTCGAGCACTTCGTCGTCGCCGAGCGTCAGGGACAGTACGCCGCGCGGAACATGCTCGGCGCGCGCGAGCCGTACGACGACATTCCGTATTTCTGGACCGTGCACTTCGGCACGGAGATCAGGTACGTCGGTCACGCGTCGAAGTTCGAGCAGGCCGTCGTTAGTGGCGAGATCGAGAAGGGCGATGCGATCGTCGCCTACAGGGAGAACGGGAAAACGGTCGCGTTCGCATCGCTGGGGCGCGACCTCGCGTGTCTGCGCGCCGAGCATGCGCTCGAAGTCGGCGATGCGAAGACGATGAGCGAGCTGACGGCGAAGTAGCGAGCGGAGTTGGCGCCGCGGCGTTCGCTATCCGTGTAGGGCGCGCCGCAGCTCCGCTGTGAGCGCCGCGCTTTCCTCCGGGCGTCCGTGATACGCCGCTGGCGTGTTGTGAAAGAGCTCGATCAGCCACTCGCCGTTCGTGCGCACGGCCACGAGGCTCTGCACCGCATTCACGTCCGGGTTAATGTCGCTCTTCCCAGGCGGCACCATCCCGACGACCGCTCGCAGGATCGCGAGGTCCGCCTTGGGGAAGCGCACCTCGCGAACCACCGAGACGTACCTCGCCGTCGGATGATTGGCGAAGACGGCGCCGAGCGTGCGCTCGACCTCGGCTCGTCCGTTCATCTGGCTTCCATCGAACCCGATGACGTTGCCATTCGACGAGATGAGCGACGCCATTCCCGCGGCATCACGAGCGTTCCAGGAGTCGAGCAGCGACCGGTGCAGATCGCGAATTCGCTGTTCTTCCGGATGGACTGTCATTCGATCCGCATCTCCA
>DATHJR010000626.1:0-13670 GCA_035286525.1 Gemmatimonadaceae bacterium
ACGCGCAGGCCGCCGCACCGGTGCTCAGCCGCCTGCAAAGGTTTGACTTCAAGAGAATTGGACCCGCCGATGTGCGCGCTCGCCTCGCCGCCGTACTCGAGGCGGAGAACGTCCAGGCGACGCCGGATGCGCTCGCGATGCTCGCGCGCGCGGCGGACGGCTCGATGCGCGACGCGCTCAGTCTCGCGGACCAAACGCTCTCGCTCGGGGAAGGCGAGCTGACCGCGGAGCGCGTGCGCGAGGCGCTCGGCCTGATCGCGGAGGACGAGTATCTCGCCATCTACGATCTCATCGCCGCACGCGATGCCGGCGCGATCTTTCCTGCCGTGTCGCGCCTCGTGGATGCGGGCGCGGATCTCGGCGCGTTCCTGGGCGGGCTCGCGGACATCCTTCGCGCGGCGTTGGCGCTCGCGCTGGGCGATGAGACCGGCGGGCTTGCGGATTTGCCCCAACGCACGCGCGAGTCGTTGGTCGAGCGCTCCGGTGTGCTCACCGCCGGCGATCTGCTGCGGATGTTGAGCTCGATCACGGAGCTCGAGCCGCGCTTTCGTCGCAGTGGTCAGCAGCAGATGCTCGTGGAGACGATGCTGGTGCGGTTCGCGCTGATGGATCGCACGGTATCTCTGGAGGAAGTGCTTCGCGGCCTTGGGCCCAACGAGGGGGGGAGCGAGGAGAGCGACGACCGCGCGCGCGCGCGTCCGTCGCCACCGCGCGCGCCCGCACCCGCGCCGGCTCGGCCCTCGCGCGAGGGCGCGCCCGTTGGGGTGAGTATGCCCGTTCAGGCATCCCAGCCTGCGGCGTCACCCGCAGCAACGGCGCCGGAAGACGAGCGGCCGCCGCTGTCCGTCGCGGGACTGAAAGCGCGCTGGGAACCGGTTCTCGCGCGCCTGCGCGCCGACGGCCGGATGACGCTCGTCGCGTCGCTCGAGCAAGCGACGCCGGTGGAGGTGTCGCCATCGGGCGAGATCACCTTCGAGCTCACGCCCGACCTGGGCCACATGGAGGCGCCCATCATCAATGGCGCGAAGGAGCTGCTCGCGGCGATCGGCGCGTCGCTCGAGGGGGCGACGCGGATCAAGGTGCGAGTTCCCTCGGCGCTCCCCGTGCGCGAGGGCGCGACGCGCCGGCTCTCCGCGGAGGCGGTGAAGGCAGAGCGGCTCTCCTCGCTGCGCCGGCGCGATCCGTCGCTCGATGCGGCCGTGCGCGAGCTCGATCTCGAGCTCATGGATTGACATCACGCGTCCGTTGCGGCGCGCGTCGCAAACGCGGTAGCTTGCGCTCCGCGAGTCACTTTTCTTCGGGATGTCATGGCTGATTTCATGAAGATGCTGCAGCAGGCGCAGCAGATGCAGGGAAAGCTGCAGCAGATGCAGGAGGAGATGGAGAGGCTCACGCTCACCGCCACAAGCGGTGGCGGCATGGTCACGGCTACCGCCGACGGCAAGGGGCAGATCAAGCGCATCCAGATCGATCCGTCGGTCGTGAGCGCGGCCGATGTCGAGATGCTGGAGGACCTCGTGCTCGTCGCGATTACCGAAGTGCAGAAGAAGGCCGCCATCGCCGCGCAGGAGGAAATGCAGAAGGTGACGGGCGGGCTCAGCCTCCCGTTCAAGATGCCCTTCTGATGTCTGCGATCGATGAGCTCGCAACGGAGCTGTCTCGGCTGCCGGGGATCGGGCGCAAGACCGCGCTCCGACTCACCTACCATCTGCTTCGGCAGCCGCCGGAACAGAGCCGGCGGCTGGCCGACGCACTGGGCGGGCTCTCCGATCGCGTGCATCGCTGCTCTGTGTGCGCCAATCTCACGGAGGGCGATCCGTGCGACATCTGCGGCGACACGCGGCGCGATCGTGCGGTGGTCTGCGTCGTTGAGGAGGCGAGCGACATCGGTGCGATCGAGCGCGCCGGTGAGTTCCGCGGCGTCTATCACGTGCTCAATGGAAGGTTGTCGCCGCTCGATGGCGTGGGGCCGGAAGACCTGAACGTCGACCGGCTCGTCGAGCGCGTGGCGCCCGGTACCGTGCGCGAGGTGATCATCGCGACCAATCCGAGCCTCGAGGGCGAGGCGACGGCGCTCTACGTGCAGCGCCAGCTCGCGTCACACGTTCCCATGATCTCGCGCATCGCCCGCGGTCTTCCGGTGGGCGGAGACCTCGAGTATGCCGACGGCGTCACCATTGCGCAGGCACTTTCCGCGCGACGGGAGATGTGATGTCGCGGATCTCGTGGAAGGCGGCCGGGGCGGGCTTCGCCGGTGGCGTTGTGGTGGGCTTAATCGTCTGGACTCAACAGACCCACCGTGACCGGTACAACCTGTTCAGCGCGAGCGCCTGGCGCCGTTTGGCGGCTTTGGGGCACATCGGTGGGACGGCGAGTGCCCAGAACGTGGTGCTGTTGCGTGACTACGTGGCCTGGGAGCAGCGCCCCGAGCTGCGCCGTCGTGGCGAGCGTCTCCTGCGCCAAATGGAACAGTCCCTCGTCTGAAGGACCCCCGATGCCCGTTGGTGCTGCCAGCTGGTCATTTACTGAAGATGACCTCGGAGCGATCATGCGATCGCTCCAGCAGTTTTTATACGAGAGTAACGCCCGCTGCGCCCTGCTCGTGGATCGTTCCGGGCAGCTCGTGGCCACCGTCGGCGAGCAGCCGCGCTTCGACGCCACCGCCTTCGCCACCCTCACGGCCGCCGACTTCAGCGCGAACGACCAGCTCGCGCGCCTCATCGGTGAAACGGAATTCAACTCCCTCTTCCATCAGGGCGAGCAGGAGTCGATGTATCTCGTGGACATCGCGCGCCGCGTCATTCTCGTCATCCTCTTCGACAACCGCACGACGCTCGGGCTGGTCAGACTCAAGGTGAAGGGAACGGTGGAGGAGCTGGCTCGACTCTTCACCGCAATGTTCCAGCGAGCCCGCGATACCATGCATCAGCCGAACATCCTGGCGGGCGCCGAGGATGAGATCGATCGACTGTTTCAGTAGAGAGGGAGACAGCCATGTCGATGATCAACTACGCCGCCCGCGAGATCAGCTGCAAGATCGTGTATTACGGCCCCGGCCTGGGCGGCAAGACGACGAATCTCGAGCACGTCTATGGGCGCGTGCAGCCGAACACTCGCGGCAAGCTCATCTCGCTCGCGACGGAAACCGAGCGCACGCTCTTCTTCGACTTCCTTCCGGTAGATCTCGGAACGATCCGCGGATTCAAGACCCGCTTCCATCTCTACACCGTTCCCGGCCAGGTATACTACAATGCGAGCCGGAAGCTCATCTTGAAGAGCGTGGATGGCATCGTGTTCGTGGCCGATTCGCAGGTCGAGCGCATGGAAGCGAATCAGGAGGCGATGCAGAACCTCTACGAGAACATGCTCGAGTACGGGTATGATCTCTCCACGATGCCATTCGTGATTCAGTACAACAAGCGCGATCTCCCGAACGCGGCGCCGCTGAACGAATTGCAGGCGGCGCTGAACCCGGGGTTCGAGGTGTTCGAATCGCAGCGGCAGCGCATCGCTCCCGACCCGTACCATGCGGGAGAGAATCTCATCGAGCAGATTCCCACTGGAGAGTGGGTGGAGCGGGCACCATACTTCGAGGCGGTCGCGGTCACGGGAGATGGCGTATTCGATACGCTCAAGGCAGTGAGCAAGCTCGTACTGAAAACGCTCGCCTGACGACGGCGCGCGACGGGGCGCGGTGAATCTCCCCAACGCGCTCACCGTCGCCCGCATCTTCGCCGCACCCATCGTGGCGGCGCTCCCGTTCTCCGAGCGCTGGGATGCGCGCCTCTTCGCCTTCGTGCTCTTTCTGGCCGTGGCGATCACGGACTACTACGACGGCAAGCTGGCCCGCACGCGCGGCATGGTCACCGACCTCGGGAAATTGCTCGACCCGATTGCCGACAAGCTGCTGCTGCTCGCGACGTTCGTCCCGATGTTCGTCCTTGTAGGCTCGGGCGAGTCGCTCTCCCTCTGGTCGCCCCACATCGTCACCATCGCCAACGGCGTGATCTCGGGCGTCGGCCCGGGCGCTCCTGGGCCGCACGATGTCTTTCCCTACGTCACACCCTTCGGAGTGTTCGGCCTTCCGTGGTGGATCATCGCAGTCGTGCTCGGGCGCGAGGCGTTCATGACGATCTATCGCGCGTTCCGGGCGAGCAAGGGCGAGATCATCTCCGCGAGCCGTATGGGAAAGTGGAAGACCGGATTCCAGTGGACATGGGTGGGCGCGACCTTCTTCTGGTTCGCCGCCGCGACCGCCGCGGCCCAGTATCACTGGTCCGGGCCGTGGTGGTTGGGCTTCGCGTACTTCAACGGACTCGTGAACGTCGTGTCGATGGTGGTCGCGGTGATATTGACGCTGTACTCGCAGCTGCTCTACCTGCAACGGCCGAAGGCGTAGGATCTCGCGGTTCTCCGTTAGTGTCCGCTAGTTTCCGTTTTTTTCGTACTTCACCTTGTTAGCGCCCGCCCGCGCAACAGTCGCAAATCCGGTGCGTAGTCGCGGAACACACGCACCAACAATTAGAGGATACCGACAAAAACGGATCCAACGGACAACAACGGAGAACCGCTTTTTGCACGTCTCGGTCAGTGTCTGTTCTCAGTCCGTTGCATTTCGTAACATCAAATTGTTGAGGCGTGTGTTCCGCGAGTCGAGGGTCAACTTCGCGTAATTGTTGTCCGCACGGACTCGATCGAGTGGACGATCTCCCTATTGGTACTTCGTGCAAATCGAACTGCTCACCATCGGTGACGAGCTGCTGCTCGGCTTCACCGTCGACACCAACGCCGCCTACCTCGCGCGCGCGCTCGCCGGCATCGGCGTCGAGATCGTGCATCGAGCCACCGTCGGCGACGAGGCGGACAAGATCGCCGCGGCGGTGAGCGAGGCCATTGGGCGCACCGGCGCCGTCATCACGACGGGTGGCCTTGGCCCGACCGCCGACGATCGCACGCGCCCCGCGATCGCGGCGCTGTTCGGACGCGAGCTCGTGCGCGATGATGCGATCGTCGCGCAGATCGAGGCGCGCTTCTGGCGCATGACGTCGGCGAAGATGCCCGAGACGAACATCGTGCAGGCGATGGTGCCCGCGGGCGCGCGCGTGCTCGAGAATCAGCACGGCACGGCCCCCGGCCTCTGGATCGAGGACGCGCAGGGGCGATGGGTTGCCATGCTGCCGGGCGTGCCGCGCGAGATGCGCGGGCTCACGAACGACTCGATCATCCCGATCCTGCGCCAGCGCTTGGGCGCGGAACCGATCGCGATCGTCTCGCGCACGATTCGCACGACGGGTATCGGTGAGTCCGCGCTGGCCGAGCGCCTGGGTGAGCTCGGCAAGAGCGTCGAGGGCATGCCGCTCGCCTTTCTTCCGGGATGGGCCGGCGTCGATCTGCGGCTCACGTCGCGCACGCTCGCGCCGGACGCCGCGAAGGTCTCGCTCGATGCGGCCGCGCGGACGCTGCGCGATGTGGCGGGTCCGGTGGTCTACGGAGAGGAGAGCGACGATCTCGCGGCGCTGGTGCTCGACCTGTGCCGCGATCGCGGCTACACGATCGCCGTCGGCGAGAGCTGCACCGGAGGGCTGCTTGGCGCGCGTCTCACGGCGATACCGGGATCGAGCGATGTCTTTCATGGCGGGGTCATCGCCTACGACAACGAGGTGAAAACGAAACTCCTCGGCGTCAGCGACGTAACGCTGAAAGAACACGGGGCGGTGAGCGAGGAAGTCGCGCGCGAGATGGCGGAAGGGTGCGCGCGGACGCTCGGGACGCAGATCGGCATCGCGATCACGGGAATCGCGGGCCCGGGCGGCGGAACCCCAGAGAAGCCCGTCGGCACCGTCTGGATCGCTGTGGCCGGGCTCGGAGAGACGCGAAGTCTGGGGCGCCAATATGTTGGCGACCGCGAGGAAATCCGGTTGCGCGCCACGCAGGCGTCGCTGGATCAGGTGAGACGCGCGATCGCGGCGTACTGAGACGCGCGCCCATGCGCGCCCGGGAGACGCGCCCCATCCACCCCCGCGCAGGTCGGGCTCGTGAAAGCAAGCGCGGTGGGGTCATTCGCCGTTGCCACACCGGGCAAAAGGACGGAAATTACGCCACGACGCGCGAGGCGTCGCCAACTCGACAGGATGGGACTTGTGAGGGATGATATCGATCTGCCAAATGGCCCGGCAGCGTCGCGGGACGATGCCGCCGACGGCTCCAATGGCGACGACAATGAGAGCACTTCGGCCGAGGCTCCGGCGGCGAATCGCGAGCTCGCCGAGCAGCGCGATCGGTACCTTCGGCTGGCCGCCGAGTACGACAACTATCGAAAGCGCTCGTCGAAGGAACGGCAGGAGGCCGGCACGCGAGCTCAGGGCGAGCTCGTGAAGTCGCTCATCGATTCGCTCGATGATCTCGCGCGCGTCACCGCGCAGGATCCCGACATCGTGGATGCGAAGACCATCCATCAGGGGATCGAGGTGGTGAACAAGAAGCTGATGAAGGCACTGTCCGCAGCCGGGCTCGAGCTCATCGATCCGGTCAACGAGACCTTCGATCCCGCGTTGCACGAGGCCGTCTCCACTGAACGCGCGCTGTCGCCCGAGGATGATCACCTCGTGTCTCGCGTGTTCCAGCAGGGCTATCGCTTCAACGGACAGCTCCTGCGACCGGCACGCGTGGCCGTGAAGCAGTGGAACGGATGATGAGGCCCTAGCCTACATGGCCCAGAGCAAGGACTACTACCAGGTCCTCGGGGTCTCCGCGTCGGCGACGCAGGACGAGATAAAAAAGGCATACCGCCGTCTCGCCAAGAAAAACCATCCGGACGCGAACAAGAGCGATCCGAAGGCTGCCGATCGGTTCAAGGAAATCTCCGAGGCGAACAACGTTCTCAGCGACGTCGCCAAGCGCAAACAGTACGACGAGATGCGCCGCCTCGGCGCGTTCGGCGGCTTCAGCGGCGAGCGCCAGCAGCGCGGTTCGCGGACGAGCTATCCGGGCGGCGGGAGTGCCGGCACCGGACCCGGTCCCCGCATGGAGGACTTCGACATCGGCGGGCTCGGTGGACTCGGCGATCTGTTCGCCTCCATGTTCGGCGGCAACGCGGGGCAGCGCGGTGCGCAGCGCCCCCGCGGGCCGCAGAAGGGCGACAGCGTCGAGGTGATCGTGCCGGTCGCGTTTCGAATCGCCGCGCTTGGCGGGAAGGTGCCCCTCGAGCTCGAGGTCAACGAGGAGTGCGCCACCTGCAAGGGCAGTGGCGGTGCTCCCGGGGCGACCTGGAAAAAGTGTCCGGAGTGCGACGGTCGCGGGATGATCTCCTTCGGCCAGGGCGGATTCGCGGTGAACCGTCCGTGCCCGATGTGTTTGGGCCGGGGACAGGTGCCGTCCAAGCCGTGTCCCACCTGCAAGGGCTCGGGCGAGGTGCGCACGAAGAAGATCGTGAACATCACCGTCCCGGCGGGCACGGAAACCGGCACGCGCGTGCGGCTCGCGGGGCAGGGCGGTGGTGGAAACGATGGCGGGCCGCCGGGCGATCTGATCATCAACTTCGAGGTGCAGCCCGATCGCTTCTTCACGCGCGATGGGCTCGACATCATTGCGAAGGTGCCGCTCAACATCGCGCAGGCGCTGCTCGGCTCGAAGGTCAGCGTGCGCACGATCGCCGGGAAGAAAGTGACCATCAAGATTCCGGCGGGCACGGCTCCCGGCAAACGATTTCGCGTGCCGGGGCAGGGCATCGAGAAGAACGGTACGAAGGGCGACATGATCGTGGAGGCGAACGTCACCGTTCCCGAAAAGCTCACGCCGGAGCAGGAGAAGATGATGAAGGAGTTCGCTGCGTCGAGCGATCTGAAGTACTAGAGTTTGACCACCAGCGCCCAGCCACCAGCGTGACACACAACTCGCCCGTCTCTCCCGCGCCGCATTCCGGTCACTCGCACGACCGCGCGCTCAGGCTGCACGGCGAGTCCGCGCGGAATCCGGGAATGCAGCTCAACGCGGACGAGATCGCGTCGATCCGCGTCAATCGCAGCGCGGTCGAGCGGCGCGCGGCGACGCTGCCTGGGCGACGCACGGTGAAGAAGGAGTATCAGGCGGCGTGGCTGCTGCGGGCGATCGCGTGCATCGATCTCACGACGCTCTCGGGTGACGACACGCCGGGCTCCGTCGAGCGGTTGTGCGCGAAGGCACGCCGCCCGCTGCGCGAGGATCTCGTGGACGCGCTGGGCGTTCGCGCGCTCGACATTCGCGTCGGCGCGGTGTGCGTGTATCACACGATGGTCGAGACCGCGGTGCGAGCGCTCGAGGGATCGGGGATTCCGGTAGCCGCTGTGTCGACGGGATTTCCGGCGGGGCTGAGCCCGATGGCGCAGCGCGTCGATGAGATTCGCGCGTCGGTTGCGGCAGGTGCGCGCGAGATCGACATCGTGATCACGCGCGCGCACGTGCTCCTCGGACGCTGGGATGCGCTATACGATGAGGTGCGCACCTTTCGCGACGCGTGCGGCGACGCGCACATGAAGGCGATTCTCGCGACGGGCGAGCTCGCGACGCTGCGCAACGTCGCGCGCGCGAGCCGCGTCGCGATGATGGCGGGCGCGGATTTCATCAAGACGTCCACCGGCAAGGAGACGGCGAACGCCACGATGCCTGTGGGGCTCGTGATGGCGCGGATGATTCGCGCCTACGAGGAGGAGACCGGCTTCGCGGTGGGGCTCAAGCCGGCGGGCGGCATTCGCAGCGCGAAATCGGCGCTCGAGTGGCTGATCATGATCAAGGAAGAGCTGGGCGACCGTTGGCTGTCTCCTTCGCTCTTCCGGTTCGGGGCCAGCGGACTGCTCGGCGACATCGAACGACAGCTGGAGCATCACGTCACCGGCCGCTATTCTGCAGCGAACCGTCACCCGATGGTGTGAGCGTGGCGACAATCGCGGATCTGTACTCCTCCACGACGATGGACTTTGGCCCCGCGCCCGAGAGCGACGCACCCGCGCGCGCGTGGCTCGCGAAGCACGACGGCTCCTTTCGCCACTTCATCGGTGGCGAGTGGGTAGAGCCGAGCGAGGGTGTTCGCTTCGACTCGATAGATCCCTCCACCGGCCAGTCGCTCGGCAAGGTGGCGCAGGGGAGCGCGGCGGACATCGACGCGGCGGTGAAGGCGGCGCGCGCTGCGTATCCGGCGTGGGCCGCCCTGTCAGGGCACACACGGGCGCGGCATCTGTACGCGCTCGCGCGTACGGTGCAGAAGCACTCGCGCTTTCTCGCGGTGCTCGACACGCTCGATAACGGCAAGACGATTCGCGAGACGCGCGACATCGACGTGCCGCTGGTCGCGCGCCACTTCTATCATCACGCGGGGTGGGCGCAGCTGCGCGATGCGGAGTTTCCCGGATACACGCCGGTGGGAGTGGTCGGACAGATCATTCCGTGGAATTTTCCGCTGCTCATGATGGCGTGGAAGATCGCGCCCGCGCTCGCAGCGGGGAACACGGTGGTGCTCAAACCCGCGGAGTTCACGTCGCTTTCGGCGATCGCGTTCGCCGAGCTCGCGCACGACGCAGGGCTGCCTCCGGGCGTGCTCAACATCGTCACGGGTGACGGCAGCACCGGTAAGGCGCTCGTCGATCATCCCGGCGTGGACAAGATCGCCTTCACGGGATCTACCGAAGTCGGCCGGCAGATTCGGCGCGCGACCGCGGGGTCTGGAAAGAGATTGTCGCTCGAGCTCGGAGGGAAGAGCCCGTTCATCGTCTTCGATGACGCGGATCTCGACAGCGTGGTGGAGGGTGTCGTCGACGCAATCTGGTTCAATCAAGGGCAGGTGTGCTGCGCCGGATCGCGTCTGCTCGTGCACGAGGGAATCGCAAATACGCTGACCGACAAGCTGCGCGCGCGAATGGAGAAGCTTCGCGCCGGACCGCCGCTCGACAAATCGATGGACCTGGGCGCGATCGTCGCGCCCTCGCAGCTCGAGCGCATTCAGTCGCTCGTGCAGCAGGGCGTCGCCGATGGCGCGACGATGTGGCAACCCTCGTGGGCTTGCCCCACGGACGGCTACTTCTATCCGCCAACACTCTTCACGGGCGTGAGCCCGAGCGCGACGATCGCGCAGGTCGAGATCTTCGGGCCGGTGCTCGTGAGCATGACGTTTCGCACGCCGGCCGAGGCGGTGGCGCTCGCGAACAACACGCCATACGGGCTGGCGGCGAGCGTGTGGACGGAAAGCATCAACCTGGCGCTCGACATCGCGCCGAAGGTCAAGGCGGGCGTGGTGTGGGTGAACTCGTCGAATCTCTTCGATGCGGCGGTAGGGTTTGGCGGGTACCGCGAGTCGGGGTTTGGTCGGGAGGGTGGGCGCGAGGGGATGTACGAGTACCTGCACGCGCCGGCGATCCCGATGGCCGAGTCACGCGCGGCCGCGACGCCATCGCGTGCGCCCGCGCCCGCTCGCGGCGCGAGTGCCGGTAGTGCGCCGCCCGGCATCGATCGCACCCCGAAACTCTTCATCGGCGGCAAGCAGACGCGACCCGATGGTGGCGGCTCGCGTCGGATCGAGAGCGCGTCGGGCGCTCTCGTGGGTGAGGTGGCGGAGGGAAATCGAAAGGACATCCGGAACGCCGTGGAGGCGGCGCACGCCGCGGCCGGCTGGCCTCGCCTGAGCGGGCACGCACGCGCCCAGGTGCTCTACTACATCGCGGAAAATCTCGCCGCGCGCGCGAGTGAGCTCGCAGAGCGCATCGCATCGATGACCGGCGGCGATGGCGCCCGCGAGGTCGATGCCTCGCTCTCTCGCCTGTTCACCTACGCCGCGTGGGCGGACAAGTACGACGGCGCCGTGCACGATCCGTCGATCCGAGGGGTCGCGCTCGCGATGCACGAGCCCATGGGCGTCATCGGCATCGCGGCGCCGGATGACTCGCCGCTGCTCGGCCTCATCTCGCTGGTGGCGCCCGCTATCGCGATGGGGAATACCGTCGTCGCGATCCCGTCGGAGCGCGCGTCGCTCGCGGCGACGGACCTGTACTCCGTGGTCGAGACGTCCGATGTTCCCGACGGTGTGGTGAACATTGTGACGGGGCCGAAGGATGCACTGGCGCTGGTGCTCGCCGAGCACGACGATGTGAGCGCGGTGTGGTACCACGGCTCCGCGGCGGGAGGAGCGGCAGTCGAGCGCGCGTCCGCGTCGAACATGAAACGCACGATGGTAGAGTCCTCGCCGCTCGACTGGTTCCACGCGCGCGCGGAGGGACCGGTGTTCCTTCGCGAGGCGACTCAGGTCAAGAACATCTGGATCCCATACGGCGAGTGAGTCGCGACTTTCAGATCGACATCGAGAGCGCGATCGCGGCGCTCCCAGCCGCTCCGGCAGAGCAGTACACGATCGTGTATCGCCACGGCACCTTCGAGGCGGGGCTCTACGCGCCGCGCGGCGTCGACGAGCAGACGCCGCATACGCGCGATGAGGCGTACGTCGTGGTCAGGGGAAGCGGGCACTTCGTCTGTGGCAGCGCGCGCCGTGCCTTCGCCCCGGGGGAGCTTCTCTTTGTGCCCGCGGGAACCTCGCATCGCTTCGAAAGCTTCAGCGATGACCTCACCGTCTGGGTGATTTTCTACGGGCCCGCGGGGGGAGAGATGGAGGAGAGCGACCACGGCTGATCAGCCGGCCGGCAGGATCCGAGCGACAGGCGAGCAACCGTCGCGGTCGCGTTCGCCAGAGAAGCATCGATGTGAGTGGTCGAGGTATTGCGTAGGCTTGGCGTCGCTTATGCTTGTGAAAATCGCGGACACGTAGCGCGCACGGCTGGCCAGTCGAGCCTCGCGAGACCGCGGCGCTTCAGTAGCGACGTCCTTCGGATTACGCATTTCGGAGAATCGTGGATCTCTCTCGACGAGATTTTCTGCGGTACACCGCCGGCGCCGGTGCAGGCACCGCGCTCGGCGGTATCGTCGGACTGGGGTTGACACTCGCCCCCGCGCGCGCGAAGGCGCAGGAGCTGCGCATCTCCGGCAGCAAGACGGTGCCGAGCGTCTGCCCTTTCTGCTCCGTTGGATGCGGCACGCTCATCCATGTGAAGGAAGGCGAGATCGTCAACATCGAGGGCGATCCGCGCAGCCCGCACAACGAGGGAACGCTGTGCCCCAAGGGCGCGGCGATCTATCAACTCCACAAGAATCCCAACCGGCCCACGCGCGTGATGCACCGCAAGCCGGGCGCGACCGACTGGGAGATCGTCGATCTCGACTGGGCGATGAATCGAGTGGCCGAGCTGGTGAGCAAGACGCGCGACGAGACGTTCATCGAGAAGCTCCCCGATGGGAAGCTCGCCAACGCGACGTCGGCCATCTTTCACCTCGGTGGTGCGACCCTCGATAACGAGTTCAACCACATCGCGCAGAAGTTCTGTCGCGGCTTCGGCATCGTCGCGATCGAGAATCAGGCGCGGATCTGCCACAGCTCCAGCGTGCCCGGGCTCGGTGTGCGTCTCGGGCGCGGAGCGGCGACGATGTTTCCGCGCGATATGTCGCACTCGGATTGCGTCGTGATCATGGGCTCCAACATGGCGGAGTGTCATCCGGTCGCCTTTCGCTGGCCGCTTCGCGCGCGGGTGAACGGGGCGAAGCTCATTCACGTCGATCCTCGCTTCACGCGCACGAGCGCGAACTGCGACATCCACGCGCCCATTCGTTCCGGAAGCGACATCGCCTTTCTCGGCGGGATCATCAACCACGTGCTCGCGAGCGAGCGCTGGAACACCGATCCATTCTTTCAGAGCTTCGTGTCCACGTACACGAATGCGTCGACGATCGTCTCGCCGGACTATCGCGACACCGAAGATCTCGACGGCGTATTCTCCGGCCTCAGCCAGGGAAAAGAGGACGCGGATTGGCCCTTCAGCGGTGCGACCGGCGAGTACGATCCGAAGAGCTGGCAATACGCGGGCACCGCGACGCAGGTGACAGGCGAGCAGGTCGCGTACACGGCGCGCGCGGGCATGGAGAAGCAGCATCAGGGCCCGCAATCGCGATCGAGCGTGGGAAGCTCCGGCGTGCCGTTGAACGCCGGTACCTCCGCGTCGCCGACGAAGTGGGACCTGCTCGTCCATTCACTGCTCGAGCCGAGCCCGCATCTCGATCCGAGCATGAAGGATCCGCGCTGCGTGCTGCAACTCCTCAAGCGGCACTACGCGCGCTACACACCGGAGATGGTCGAGCGTCTGACGGGATGCCCGCGCGCGAAATTTCTCCGCGTGGCGGATACGATTCTGCAGAATTCCGGGGCGGACCGCACGACGAGCTTCGCCTATGCAGTAGCGTGGACGCAGCACACGGACGGCGTGCAGATGATCAGCTGCTGCGCGCTGCTGCAGCTGTTGCTCGGCAACATGGGACGGCCGGGTGGCGGGATCATGGCGCTCCGCGGCCACGCGTCGATCCAGGGCTCCACCGATGTGCCGACGCTCTACCACTCGATTCACGGCTACATGAGCGCTCCGTCGACGCTCAAGAATCACGAAACCCTTCGCGACTATCTCGCGACCGAGACGGCACCCACCGGCTACTGGGCGAACCAGCCGAAGTTCATGGTGTCGTATCTCAAGTCCATGTACGGCGACGCCGCGCGCCCCGAGAACGACTACGGGTACGCATGGCATGCGAAGATCTTCGGCGACTTCTCGCAC
>DATHJR010000627.1:0-4495 GCA_035286525.1 Gemmatimonadaceae bacterium
AAGCAGCTCGGGCTTCGTCAGCGCATCGTAGACCATCGAGCGCGGCGCATCGAAGACGCGGATGAGCCTCACCTCGCGGTCGGATGGCAGCGTGACCTGGAGCGTACCGGTGTTTTTCATGAGTGGCCTCCGTTGGAGTGATTGGCGAGCAGCTCGGCGAGCGCGTCGAAGCCCGCGGTCATCCCTTCCGTCATCCCGCTCTCGAGCACACCATCGCGAGCCGCCTTCGAGACATAGAGCACGGTGGTCGTGAGCGTCGTCTTGCCATTGGTCTCGCTGAAGGTGGTCGTGTCGACCGCCTCACCCTCGTACCAGCTTTCGTCGAACTTCTCGGTGGCGACGATGCGCTCGCCGATCACGAGCTCGCGGTAGATGCCGCCCATTCCCATCACGGCGCCGCTGACGTTGCGCCAGCCATACCGGTAGGCGCCGCCGACTCTGAGATCGATCTCACAGACGTCGAGCGACCACCCGCCGAACACGCCAAGCCAGCGCTTGAGGTACTCGCACTTCGTGTAGGCGTCGAAGACGAGATGTCGTGGCGCATCGAACACGCGCGACATGGCGATCTCGCGATCGCTCGGCGTCGTGACGATGAGATTGCCGGTGTATTTCATGGTTGGTCACCTTTGGGACGTCGGGCTTCCGGAGCGACACGCTGGATTGCCCAGCTGTTGCCATCCGGATCGCTGAGGAAGACGAAGAAGATTCCGGTGCCGAGCTCCTTCACTTCGCTGACCTTGACGCCGCGCTCCAAGAGCTGTGCGCGCGCCGCGTGAATGTCGGACACGACGAGATGCAGCCCCTGAACGGAGCCCGGCGCTGTTTTCACGATGCCGCGGCCGAAGCAGATCGAGCACGCGGAGCCCGGCGGTGTGAGCTGCACGACGCGGAACTGCGGGCTCGTCGTGACATCGTGATCGAGGGTGAAGCCCATCTTCTCCATGTAGAACTGCTTCGCGGCGTCAACGTCGGACACCGGAATCGGCACGAGCTCGAGTTTCCAATCCATTGGCATCGACTATCTCCTCTTTCGTTTTGAGCGAGGGGTTTTCTTTTCCTTCTCCTTGTCTTTCGCCTTGAGCTCTTCGAGCAGGTCGTCGAGTCGCAGGAACGTCGCCTCCCAGAATTCACGGTAGCGTTCGAGCCACTGCGTGGCCTCGGCGAGCGGCTCGGCTTCGAGCCGCCGGGGGCGGCGCTGGGCGCTTGCGGTGTGCGAGATGAGGCCGGCGCGCTCGAGCACCTTGAGATGCTTGGAGATGGCGGGCTGGCTCATCGCGAACGGCTTCGCGAGCTCGGCGACGGATGCTTCGCCGGAGGCGAGGCGAGCGAGGATGGCGCGCCGGGTGGGGTCGGCGAGGGCGGCGAAGGTGGCGTCGAGCCGCGCGGGGGTCAACTGTCCATAACCATGTGGTTGCATAACTGATAGGTTATAGAGCGA
Source organism: Gemmatimonadaceae bacterium (assembly GCA_035286525.1). GTDB lineage: Bacteria > Gemmatimonadota > Gemmatimonadetes > Gemmatimonadales > Gemmatimonadaceae > FEN-1250. The sequence continues at coordinate 1,442 of DATHJR010000627.1, forward strand.
TGAGGCTCCTGTCAACCCCCCTTTTTCGAGGCCTCAGGGCGGGTTGTGCAAGTCGTGCGTCGGGCGGCGTCTCCTTCTCGACCCAGAGGAGACCATCTATGCGCGCCCCAACCCTGTTTCTGCTGCAGCTCGTCTTTCCTGCCGCCCTCGCGGCGCAGGGATGGATCATTCCGCGTCCGCCGATCGGGCCGCCCGTGTGCCTCGACAGCAGGTGCGTCGCACCACGTCCTGTCGCGCTCGAGCGCACGTCGAGCAACGTCCGCGCGACGCTCGCCGACCACGTGCTCCGCTACGAGGTAGAGGAGACGTTTCGCAACAATGGCGGCACCCTGCAGGAGGCGGACTACATGTATCCGCTCCCCGCGGGCGCCGCCTTTCAGGAGCTGCAGCTCTCGATCAACGGCCAGCTCGTGTCCGGCGAGATCATGGACGCCGGGCGCGCGCGCTCGACGTACGAGGAGATCGTGCGCCGCCAGCGCGATCCGGCGCTCGTGGAGTGGATGGGCTACGGACTGCTGCGCGCGCGGATCTTCCCGATCAACCCGGGGGAGGAGAAGCGCGTGCTGCTCCGCTTCCAGGTGATCGCGCCGCGCGAGGGCGACGCGATCCGCGTCGATTACCAGCGCGGCAGCGGGCGCACGTTCGTCGCCACAGGCGCGCACGACACGCGAGAGTCGTCGTTCTCGCTGCGCTATCCGAGGTCCGGACGCTGCAACGCCTATTCCCCGACGCAGGAGCTGCAGTCGCGCTCCAACGGCAGCGAGTGCACCATCGAAGTTGGCGGCGAGGGTGCCGCCGTGACGATTCTGATTCCGACGCCGAGGAATGATCGCGCCGCCATCTCGATGCTGGCGAACGCGCCGGGCTCCGAAGATGGCTTTGCACTCATCACGCTCACGCCGCCCTCGGGAGGCGCCGCCACCGTGCCGCGCGACATTACTTTCGTGCTCGACGTGTCGGGCTCGATGAGCGGGCGCAAGATGGAGCAGGCCCGCGCCGCCGGACGGCAGCTCCTCGGCACGCTCACGAGCAACGATCGCTTCCGGATGATCGACTTCTCGAGCGACGTACGAACCTTTCGCGATGACTTCGTGAGCGCGACGCCGGCGAATCTCGAGGCGGCGCGACACTACCTCGAGCAGCTCCAGGCCAATGGCGGAACGAACATCGACGGCGCGCTCGACCGCGCGCTCTCGCAGCCACGCTATCGGGAGGGTGACGGGGACGAATACGCGAGCGGTCGCGCGCATCAAAATGAGGACCGGCTGTCGCTCGTGCTCTTCGTCACCGACGGCGAGCCGACCGTCGGCGAGCGCGACCCCGGAGCGATCGCCGCCCACGCCGCGCGCCTGCGCGGGTCGCAGCGTGTGTTCACCTTCGGCCTCGGCGCCGATGTGAACGCGCAACTCATCGAGCAGCTCGCGCTCGAGGGACACGGCACCGCGCAGTTCGTGCGCCCCGAGGAGGATGTCGAGCGCGCCGTGGGCCTGGTTGCGTCGCGGCTCACGAGCCCGATCGCGAGCGATCTCCGCGTAAGCGTGCAGTGCAGGGGCGATGGTGGATGCGTGCAGCTCGCGCACGCGCTGCCCGATGGCCCGGTCGATCTCTTCGCGGGGCAGGATCTCGTGCTGCTCACGCGCTACTCGGGAAGCGGTGCCGCGCGCCTGAGCTTCGATGGCCGGAGCGCGCGCGGGCCCGTGCATTGGGAGACGAACGTCGACTTCCCCGATCACGATCGCGACAACGCGTTCGTGCCGCGCTTGTGGGCCACGCGGCGGATCGGATGGTTGAGTGCCGCGCGCCGGCAGAATGGCGCATCGCCGGAGGTTGACGACGAGCTGCGCACGCTCGGCGAGCGCTATGGCATTCCGACGGAGCTCACGTCATATCTGGTGCAGGAGCCGCAGATGGCGATGAACACGCCGCGCCGAACCGACAGCTTCCGGCTATCGGACAACGGTCTCGCGCGGCAGGCGCCGAATGCACCCGCAGCGAAGTTCGAAGCGGCCCGAGAGGCAACCGCACAGCGCGACACGAAGTCGGTGGGCGCAATGGACAAGGCGCTCTCGTTGAACGAGGTCGTCGTCACCGGCGAAGGGATAGCGTCGTCCAGTGAGAAACTCGGTACGTCGGGCGAGAAGGATCGCGTCGATGCCGTCAAGCGGGGTGGCGATCATCTCTTCGCTCATCGCAATGACCGATGGACGGACGTTGGCTTCAAGGAGGGAATGTCGGTGGTGAAGATCAAGGCGTTCTCGCCGGCGTACTTTGCGGTGCTCGATGCGATTCCTGATCTGCGCGCTGCGTTCGCGGTGGGCGACAAGGTGCTCGTGGCCGGTAAACATGTTGCGATCGAGGTAAGTGTCGCTGGCGTCGACACGCTCGACGGCGCCGAACTGCGCTCACTCAAGGAGCAGTGGTAACAGCGTGCACGACGTCGACCGCCTCTTCCGTTCCTACAACGAGATGCTCGTGCGGTATCTGACGCGCAGGCTCGGCGACCGCGATTGGGCGGAAGAGGTCGCGCAGGAGACGTTCGTGCGCGCGCTGCGACAGGAGACGATGACGAACGAGCGTGCGTGGTTGTTCACGGTTGCGAACAATCTCGTGCGCGACGAGGCGAGAAAGGATTCGCGCAGGCGGAAGCATCTCACGATGCTCTACGAAGAGGGGAAGGAGCGCGTGGTCGAGCCGGAGGAAACGACGATCGAACGCGCGCAGGACGCGGCGATGGCGCGAGCCGCGGTGGACGGGCTCGCCGAGCGTGACAGGCTCGCGCTGTTGATGAAGGAGGAGGGGCTGGATTATTCGGAGATCGCGTCGGCGCTCGGGATGTCCGTCGGTTCCATCGGAACGACGCTCTCCCGGGCCCGTCGTCGGCTCGTGGAACAGTACGAGCGGTTACAGCTGGAGCAGCAGAGGAGGGAAGGCAATGCAGCATCTTGACGAGGGGACGATCCACGCCTGGCTCGACGGCGCCGAACTGCGCTCACTCAAGGAGCAGTGGTAACAGCGTGCACGACGTCGACCGCCTCTTCCGTTCCTACAACGAGA
>DATHJR010000628.1:0-6187 GCA_035286525.1 Gemmatimonadaceae bacterium
GAGCTGTTCGACGATCAGATCAACATCGTCCAGTCTGCCGCGGGAGAGAAGCACGCGAGCATGCTGTTCACGAAGGGTGACGGAGCGAAGAGCATTTTCTGATCGTCAGACGCGAAAGACCACGCTGTCGGTGAGCAGCGGGTCGTCGACGTGCATCGGATCGCCCGGCTTCGCTCCCGGAACGAGATAGAGGCGCACCGAGAGTGGCTTTCGCAGTTTCACCGACTGCGCGGCGACGTCGAGCACGATGTTCGTCAACGTCTCGATGGGCGTGTCGCCGGGCACGGGGACGACATCCAGCCCGGTGCCGCAGACGCTGGAGAACAGGAGCAAGTCGCGAAGTCCGTAGCGTCCCTCGTTCGCGCGCCTGGCGAGCATCTCGTCCTCGAGCACCGGGAGCATAAGTCCCGCGTAGCCGCACTGCTGTACCGGGATGCTCTTGAGCACCTCCGTCACTACCGCGCATGCGCGAAGCGTTCCCGCGTCGCCGAACGGGACGCCGCTCAGCGCCTCGAGCGCAGCCCCGATGCTCACGGCGCCCATCGGCGCCGGCGACGGGTCGATTCCGCCATAACGGACTTTCTCTCCGGCCGCAATCGCCGCCGCGATACTCTCGACGGCGCGCAGCTCCACCGTCATCCGCTCGGTGAGCCGGCGGCGCCCGTCCTCGACGTCGGTGGCCTCGGCGAACGCGGCGTGCACGAGTCCCGCCGTCTCGAGCCCGATCGCGATCGAGCTCGTTCCCTCGTGCCATCCCACGGGGAAGAACGGCGTGCCAGGTGGAATGTTTGCCGCGGCGGCGAATCGGAAGCTCCCCTTCCCGTCCGCAACCGCGCCCGCCACTGCATGCATGACCTCCGCGGCGGATCGCGCGGCACGAGTGTGAACTCCGCCCGCCGCCGACGCCGACACCGTGCTGAAGAACGTGCTCTTGGTCGCTCGCACCAGGCTGGCGGACCACTCGGCGAGATCATCATCGGCACGATCGACCGTGAGTACCGGACCGATGCTGCACACCGCACCCTTCGATGAGACCAGTCCATCGATGTCGGTGATGCTCGCGAGCGCCGCGCGACGAGCCTTGGGGTCGAGCTCCGCGAGCACCGGCGGCATCGCGACGCGCGTGGTCTGTACCTCGTATCCCTCCGCCTCGAACCGCTTTCGTGCGCGCGCGAGCAACTCGAGCGCTCGCGAGACGGCGTCACGGTCCAGCCCGCGCGCCATGGCGACGCCCGCCGTGATCGCGCGCACGCGAACGCCGCGAGAGGCCGGGGTGCTCGACGCCGCCGGCGTCGGATGCGTCGTAGCGTCGATCGGCATGGCGAACAGTGCGCCGCCGTCTCTTCCGACGCCAGATCAACCGCCCGCGGCGCCCTCCAGATCCCGGAACCTCACGCCACTCCGGAACAACAGATACGCCCCAGGCAGCGACGCCAGCAACCACAACGCATAGTGCGCGAACGTCAGCGCCACCGCTGCATCCTTCTGCACTCCAAACAGCGCGAACATCACCACCGCGGCACCCTCGCCGAGGCCGCGCCCCTCCACGTGCATCGCGAGCCTGCGCACGAGCGCCGTGACGGCGATCGCCGCGAAGAATGGCAGCAACGGGACGCGGATGCCGAGCCCGCGCCCGATGACGTAGAAGTTCACGATCTGCAGCAGGTTCTCCGCGATCGCGAGGCCGAGGTTGATCGCGAGTGTCGCCGGCTGCCCGCGATATTCTACCAGCGACGCCGAGATCTTCTTGAGCAGCTGAAACACCTTCGGAGAGATTCGTTCGCGAAGCGCCCGGCCCGCAACCCGATGCAGGGGCGTCCACCACACCGCGAGCAGCCCAAGCGCCGCAATCACCGCCGTCGCCGCGATGATCTCGAGAAAGACCAGGCGCATCTGCGGCTCGACGGCCGCGGCGAGATAGAGCAATCCAGCCGCCGCAAGCACGATCGCGACCGCGGCAGCGATCATTCGCTCGATCGTCATCGAGCCGAACAGCAACGCGAGGGGAATCCCGAGACGACGGCCCAGGTAGACGCGCAAACCTTCGGATGCAACGACGTTGGGGAAAACCAGGTCGGTAAAGCACGTTTGGAAATAGATGCTCGTCGCGTCACGCAGGCGGAGTGACCCTCCGGCGGCGCGCACGAGCTGCCGCCACTTGTAGCCCATGAGGACGCGGTCCGCCGACGCGAGCGCGACCGCGATCACGAGCGCCGCGGGCGACATCGTGGCGAGCGCGGCCCCGACACGCGCCCAGTCCACCCAGCGCCAAAGGCCATACAACGCGGCGCCGATAATGACGACACGAATCACGGTATGGACGGTGACGCGAAGCGCGCTCCGTGTTTTCGAGGGGTTGCTGGGCAAGCGCTGCGGGACGAGGGACGGCGCGATGATCGCACGAAGCACCACGATGACTCTCAGGAGACGAGCGATCGAACCATGTCGATACGCCTCGCGCACCTGGGGCGTCTATCAGAAAGATGCCGTATACTAGTCGCCTTGATACCCTGCACATGGTCCGGACGTTGACGGAAAAACAGTACGAAGCACCGGGAGATCTGTACGGCCTCCCTGGCACCGCCGGCGAACGTCCGGGGCGTGTGCTGGTCACGGGCGCCACCGGATTCGCCGGCTCGGCGATGCTGCGATCCCTCGTCGGTGGCGGCTACCGCGTGCGCGCGCTGGTCCGCGACCGCTCACACGCCCGAGCGCTCGAGCTCGCGGGCGTCGAGGTCGCCGTCGGCAACATGAAGGACTCGGCCTCGCTCGGCCGCGCGCTGCGCGACGTCTCCGTGGTCTATCACTTCGCTTCGATCTTCAGGCAGATCGGATTGCCGGACGAGGAGTTTCGCTCGGTTAACGTCGAGGGTCCCTCGCGGCTCATCATCGCCGCCTCCGGAGCCGGCGTCGGGCGCGTCGTGCACATCAGCACTGTGGGCGTTCACGGCGACGTCGAGCATCCGCCCGCCAGCGAGTCGTCGCCGTTCAGCCCCGGCGACATCTACCAGCGCACCAAGCTCGAAGGCGAGCAGCAGGCGTTGAGCACCGCTGCCAGACTCGGCGTGCCGCTCACTGTCGTGCGGCCCATGCCGATGTACGGCCCGCGCGATCGCCGGCTGCTGAAGATGTTCAGGGGCGTCGCGCATCGGCGCTTCCCGATCCTGGGCAAGGGCGATGCGCTGTTCAGCATGGTGCACATCGACGATCTCGTCGAGGGCGTCCGGATCGCCGGCGAGTCGCCGGCAGCGATCGGCCGAACCTACATCATTGGCAGCGACGAGTTCATGTCGCTGAACGCGCTCGTCGAACTGATCGCCGAGGAGGCAGGGGTGAAGCCGCTGCGCATGCACTTGCCGGTGTGGCCGTTCTGGCTGGCGGGCGCGGCGTGCGAAGTGGTGTGCGAGCCGCTCAAGATCGAGCCGCCGCTGTATCGCCGACGGGTCGCGTTCTTCACGAAGAGCCGCGCGTTCGACATCACGCGCGCTCGCACGGAGCTCGGCTACGAGCCGAAGATTTCGCTGCGCGAGGGTGTTCGCTCGACCCTCGCGTGGTACCGCGCGGCCGGCTGGATCTGAAGCGCGCGGCTCATCGGCTGTGCTTGTACATCATCTCCACCAGCTCGTCGTACATCGCGTCCGCCTTGCCATCGCCGTGCTTGATCGCGGCCGTGGCGCAGTGCTTGAGATGATTGCGCATGAGCTCCCGCCCCACCGCGCGCAGCGCCTCGTGCACCGATGAGATCTGTGTCATGACCTCGGCGCAGTAGCGGTCTTCCTCGACCATCTTCTGGAGCCCGCGCACCTGCCCTTCGATTCGGCGCAGGCGACGAAGATTGCGCGCCTTGATGTCCAGCTCGACTCCCACCGCTTTCTTCATTCGAGGTTCTCCCATTACGAGAGCCGCGCGCGTTTGAGGCGCAGGCTGTTGGTCACGACGCTCACGGAGCTGAAGGCCATCGCGGCGCTCGCGAGTACGGGTGTGAGCAATATTCCGAAGGCCGGATAGAGCGCGCCGGCCGCAACCGGAATGCCGATGACGTTGTAGACGAACGCCCAGAAGAGATTTTGCCGCATCGTGCGCATTGTGCGCCGCGACAGCGCGATGGCCTGCGCCACCGTGGCGAGATCGGCACGCATGAGGACGACGTCCGCCGCGTCGGCGGCGATGGCGGTGCCGCCGCCAATTGCCATGCCGACATCAGCCTGCGCGAGCGCGGGCGCGTCGTTGATGCCGTCGCCAACCATCGCGACCACGGCGCCCTCTCGCTGGAGCCGCGCGATTTCCGCGACTTTGCCCTCGGGAAGCGCGCGGGCCACAATCCGATCGATGCCGGCATCGCGCGCGATCGATCGCGCGGTGCGCGAGTCGTCGCCAGTCAGCATGACGACCGCGAGTCCCATCGACCGAAGCCGCGCGACGGCTTCGGGAGACGACGGGCGAATCGGATCGGCGATGGCGAGCAGCGCGGCGAGCGCGCCATCGGCGGCGACGAAGACCACCGTCTTGCCCTCACCCGCGATCGCCCGCGCCTGATCTTCGAGGGGCGCGATGCTCACGGACCGTTTGGCCATGAGCCCAGCATTCCCGATCGCGAGCGCGATGCCGCCGGCGACGCCCGTGACCCCTCTCCCAACAATTAATTCAATCGATTGAATACTTGCTCGCGCGAGACCACGACGTCGCGCGTGCTCCACGATCGCTTCAGCGATCGGATGCGCGCTCTGCGATTCGAGCGTCGCGACGAGGCGGAGGAGCTCGTTCGCGTCGCGCCCCGCGCCCGGCGCAATGACGATCTCCATCACGGCCGGCGCACCCTCCGTGATCGTCCCCGTCTTGTCGAGCATCACCGTCGTCACGTCGCCCATGCGCTGGAGGGCTTCGCCCCCCTTGATCAGAATTCCCGCCTCGGCGCCGCGCCCGGTGGCCACCATTACCGCCGTCGGCACCGCGAGACCCATCGCGCACGGGCACGCGATGATGAGCACCGTCACCGCCGCCGCGAAGGCGCGCACGAAGGCCGTGCCCACCGGCGAGCCAGCGCCATGCACGGCGAGGAACCACGTCGCAAACGTCGCGATCGACAGCAGGATCACCACCGGCACGAAGACTCCGCTCACGCGATCGGCCAGCGCCTGGATCGGCGCGCGCGAGCTCTGCGCGTCGCGCATCAGGCGCACGATGCGCGCGAGCACGCTGTCCGAGCCGAGCGTCGTGGCGCGGTAGCGGAAGGCGCCTGTACGGTTGATGGTGGCACCGATCACTCGATCGCCCGCGCCCTTGTCCACGGGCATCGACTCGCCCGTGAGCATCGACTCGTCTACGGCGCTCTCGCCGAACACGATCTCGCCGTCCACCGGAATGCGCTCACCGGGGCGCACGAGGAGCACGTCACCGGGCACCACCTGGCCCACCGGCACATCGATCTCCGCATCGCCGCGCACCACGCGCGCAGTCGGCGGCTGCAGCTCGACCAGTGCGCGCAACGCTGTCGACGTGCGCCGCTTCGCGCGCGCCTCGAGCACGTTGCCCGTGAGCACGAGCGCGATGATGATGATCACCGGCTCGTAATACAGATCCGGCGCGACACCATGGGATGAGAAGAAGGCCGGCGCGAACGTCGCAACCACCGAGTACAGGAACGCCGCCCCCGTACCGGCCGCGACGAGTGTGTTCATGTCGGCCGAGCGATGCGTGAGCGCCTGCCACGCGCGCACGTAGAAGTGCCGGCCGGCCCACGCCATCACGGTCGCGGTGAGCGCGAGCAGGACGAAGGGCAGCGCGCTCGAAGCCATCGCGAACATCGAGAGCGCCATCGCGACCGCGCCCGCAATCCCGCTCACGATCGCCTTGCGTGTGAGCGAACGCAGCTCCTCTCGCTGCGAGCGGTCGCGCGCGCCCTGCTCCTCGAGCACCGACACATCGATCACCGGAAGCTCGGCGCCGTACCCAGTGTCGCGAATCGCCTGCACGAGCCGCTCGGGCGTCGCGACCGTTGGATCGAAGGTCACGGACGCCGTCTCCATCATGAGATTCACCGACGCGTCATCCACCCCGGGCTGCTGCGCGAGCGCGCGCTGCACGTGCGCCTGGCACCCGGCGCATGTCATCCCCGTAACGGGAATGCGAATGCGCTCGCGATGCGCGGGCGTGGGAGCGGAGTGCTCGAGCAGCTCCGTCGTCATAC
>DATHJR010000629.1:0-4696 GCA_035286525.1 Gemmatimonadaceae bacterium
CGTTGATCATCCCGACGGTCACGACGCCCGGCTCCGACGGATCGAGTCTGCGCGACACCAGCGTCTGCAGCGCGCCGATCAGCGCTGCCGCACCGACGATCGGATCCGCCGACTCGTGCGGCCGCGCGCCGTGTGCACCCGCGCCGGCGAGCACGATAGTGAAGGTGTCGGTGGAGGCCGCGAGTGGCCCTTCCTGCGCGACGACCTGCCCCACGGCGAATCGCCGATCGACGTGACCGCCGAAGATCATCTTCACGTCGTCGATCGCACCACTCTCGAGGATCGCGCGCGCGCCCTCTCCCACCTCCTCCGCCGGTTGAAGGATCACCAGCACATCGCCCTCGGCCGGGCGCTCCACGAGCAGGCGCGCCGCGCCCACGGCCCATGAGGCGTGAACATCGTGTCCGCACGCGTGCATGACGCCGTGCGCCTCGGACGCGAACGGAAGGCCCGTGTCCTCCACTATCGGAAGGGCGTCGATGTCCCCGCGTATCCCCATGGTGGGCGCGCCGCGACTGCGACCCGGGATTCGCGCCACGAGCCCGGTGCGTCCAACGCTCACGGCGTCCGGAACGCCGAAGTCGAGCAGCGCGCGACGAAGACGCTGGGCCGTCTCGACCTCCTGCCAGGACAATTCGGGATGGCGATGGAGCTCTCGGCGGAGCTCGACCAACGATCCCGCGACGACCGGGTCGAAGATCGACCGCAATGATTCCGGTACCTCCGTCATCATGCGACGAAGGCCTCGGTACGCACCGTCAGGTCATCGATGCGATCGACGTTCACCGTCACGCCGATCCCCGGGCGGTCGGTCGGAACCCGCACCATTCCCGTGGCGCTCATCGTCCACTCCGGCGTGACGACATCCTGCGCCCAATAGCGAGCGCTCGGGCTGACGTCACCCGGCTTCGTGAAGCCGGCGAGCGATGCGAGCGCCACGTTGTATGCCCGGCCGATCCCGCTCTCGAGCATCCCGCCACACCACACCGGGATCTCGTTGCGCACGCACAAATCGTGAATCGCGCGCGACTGCTGGAATCCGCCCACGCGCCCCGGCTTGATGTTGATGATGCGTCCACTCTTGAGCGTCAGCATGTCCTCCGCCCGCTCGACACTCGTGATGGACTCGTCGAGGCAGATCGGTGTTCGCAGCGCCCGCTGCAACTCCGAGTGCCGCACGAGATCGTCGTGCGAGAGCGGCTGCTCGATCATCATGAGGTTGAACGCGTCGAGCAGTGCGAGCCGCGACGTGTCTGCCAGCGTATACGCGTTATTCGCATCTGCCATGAGCGGCGCATCGGGGAAGGCTTCGCGCACGGCTCGCACGTAGTCGATGTCGCGCCCGGGCTCGATCTTCAGCTTCACCTTGCGGTACCCCTGCGCGAGCGCCTTCCCCACCCGCTCCACCAGCGCCGCGGGCGAGTCCTGAATGCCGAGCGAGATTCCCGTGGCGATCTCGGCGCGAGTTCCGCCGAGGCGCTGCGCGAGCGACACTTGCTCCTTCTCGGCGAAGAGCGCCCACATCCCCATCTCGATGGCGGCCTTCGCCATGTGGTGGCCGCGAAAGTTGAGCTCGAGCGCTGGGTGGACCTCATCCGGTTCGTTGAATGATACGCCCATCATTCGTTCCACGATGTAGTCGGTCGTCACGATCCACGCCGTGTCGATCGTCTCCGAAGTGTAGTTGGGCGCCTCGCCCGCGACGCACTCGCTCCACGTGACCGCACCATCGGCGTCCTCCAGCTCGAGCAGCATGATGCGCCGGTCGAGGCAGACGCCTGAAGAGATCCGGAACGGCTCCTTCAGAGGAAGGTGAATCTCACGAAGCGAGATGCGAACGAGCTGGACCATGGTCACGCCTCCGACGCGCTGACGGTGTAGAAGCATCGCCCCATGCTCGGAGCGGCTGAAAAGGCGGCGACGTGATAGCCGCGCCCGAGATACCACGTGAAGGCGCGGCGAGTCGTGGTGCGCCAGGCCAGTGCGGCATCGGGGTCGCGTTCGATGAGCGTATTGATGTCCGGCGGGATCTCGATGCGAACGCGCGGCGCGATCGGGAGATCGCCGAGCTCGGGTCGCGCATGGCCACGAGCCGGATTGACGATGATGGGACCCGCGTCCGGATCCACCTGCGCCGGGCGCGCCGCAATGACGCGACGATCGGTTTCGGCGGCGATGTCCCACCGGACGATGAATCGATCCGTTCCAAGCGACCCATGCAGGGAGCTCCCGGTTTCCTCACCGTAAAAATCTATGACGTACTCGGAGGCCGTGGCCCCGAGCTTGACGAGATTCAGGTGGGCATTCCGCGCGACGAGAGGATCGAAGGTCCAGTGAATCGTGTGGATGCCGAGCGTCGCCAATGACTCGCGCTGAAAGTGCTTGAGGCGGTGCCCGATGCCGCGATCCCGCGCGGTGTGTCGGACGGCGAGCAGGTCGGACCAGTGTCCGAGACGACCATCGATGAGGCCGGTCATGCCGAAGACGAAGCCGAGCAGTCGCCCATCCGCGTCGAACGCGCCGGCGACCACACCGCCGAGTCGCTGCGCGAGCGAGAGGATGACGGCGGGGACGACGCCGCTGAAGCTCTCGCCCCAGATCTCGTGCTGCAGCTCCACGCACTGTTGGTATTCCGACGCGCTGTCGATGCGGCGGAGTACGATGCCATCGAGGTCGGATGGATGGTCGTCGCGCGGCACGATGGTCGGAGCGGTGGAGCGACGGTCAGGCATGAAGGCGGGTGGCTTTGCTGGAATTGGTATACCGAACTAGTATACAATACTCTGCCTCGCGTCGCCGCGCGAGGCCCGCTCGCCACCCGCTCCGGTTTCGACATGGCACTCGCTGCGACGCTCACTCGACGGTTCGCACTGGCGGCCGCGCTCGCGACAATCCCGGCGCTCCTCCTCGCTCAGGCCGCCCCCGCTCCGCCGCAGTCGCACGAGCGTCTCGACCCCGCGCAGCAGCACGCAATCGACTCCGCCTTCAGTGCCTACGACAAGCCAGGCGTCCCGGGATGCGCGCTCGGCGTATTCGAGAATGGCAGGATCGCCTACGGCAGGGGATACGGCTGGGCCGACCTCGAGCGCGCAGTGCCGATCACGACCTCCACTCTCTTCGACATCGGATCCACCTCGAAACAATTCACAGCCGCGAGCATCGCGCTCCTCGTCGGCGATCACAAGCTCTCGTTCAGCGATGAGGTGCGCAAATACATCCCGGAGCTGCCCGACTACGGGGCGCCGCTCACGATCGACCACCTCATGCGGCACACGAGCGGGCTTCGCGACTACGCCGGCCTGCTCGCGCTCGCCGGGCACAGCCTCGAGGAGGCGACGACCGATTCGCAGGCGCTGGCGATCATCGTGCACCAGCGACAGCTGAACTTCCCCAGTGGTTCTCGCTACGAGTACTCGAACACGGGCTACTTCCTCCTGTCGGTCATCATCCGGCGCGTCACCGGGATGCCGCTCGCCGACTTCGCGCGCACACGCTTGTTCCTCCCGCTCGGGATGACGCACACGCAGTACAGAAATCATTTCGCCATGCTGATCCCCGGCCGTGCGCTGGGCTACGCGCCCGCCGACTCGGACGGACAGTTCAGGAACAGCATGTCCAACTGGGAGCAGACGGGCGACGGCGCCCTCCACCTGTCGATCGAGGACGCGCTCCAGTGGGACGAGAATTTCTACTCGGCGCGCGTCGGAGGTCGCGCGATGATCGAGCAGCTGCAGCAGCGCGGGACACTCGCCAACGGCGACTCGATCAGCTACGCGCGAGGGCTCTTCATCGGCAAGTATCGCGGCCTCCCCCGCGTCGAGCACGGCGGCGACTGGATCGGGTACCACGCCGCCTATGCGCGCTTCCCCACGCAGCACACATCCGTACTCGTCCTCTGTAATTCCGACGGCATCTCGCCGGGTGAGCTGGACGACCGAGTGGCTGATATCGTGCTCGCTCGCGCGTTCACCGAGCCCAAGGCCGCCTCGTCGCCCGACTCCGCGAGCGCGCCGAGCGGGCAGTCGGGCTTGCCTGCGACGACGGTCGCGGGCGGCTACTTCGCGGCCACGACCGGCGAGGTCATTCGCATCGCGCAGAAGGAGGGGCGACCCACGCTCGAATTTGCGGGCCGGCCCTTTGCCCTCGAGCCGACTGGAGCCGCCACTTTCAAAGTTCACGGCCTCCCAGTTTTTCTTACCTTCGTCATGAACGCGAATCGTTCCGTGAGCGCACTGTGGATGCGAATCGGCTCGAGCGATAGTGTTCGTGCCGAGCGGTTCGTCACCGCAGCACCCACGGCCCTGGAGCTCCGCTCGTATGCTGGCCGCTACCAGAGTCCGGAGCTCGGCGTGACGTGGGTGATCAAGCTCCGCAACGGGCAGCTCGCGATCGACAATACGCCATCGGAGCTGATGGACATCGCGGGGCCTCTCGCACCCGCGATGCGGGCAACCTTCACGGCCGGCGGCGGCGTGCTTCAATTCACTCGTGATGCCTCCGGACGCGTGACCGGAATGACACTCAGCGCAAGCAGGATGCGGGGGATTCACTTCGACCGGCTCGCTCAATGACGAGCGTCTCGCCTTCGCCCGGCGATCCTCTCTTTTCGAAGGGTGCCATGCCCATCTCGCCACCAACGCCGCGCCTGAAGAAGGAGCTGGCGACATTCCTGATCCTGACGTTCGCGCTGAGCTCA
>DATHJR010000630.1:0-2324 GCA_035286525.1 Gemmatimonadaceae bacterium
AGCAGGTGGACGATGATGCCCCACCCGATCACGGCCAACGCCTGTCCCGCGCCGCCTTCGCCAAGCACGAACGCCGCGGGAAGGATCGTCGAGATGAGCGTGCCGAAGATCGGAACGATCGCGACCAGGCCGGTGAACAATCCGAACGTCAGCGCGTACGGCACGCGCAGGATCGAGAATCCGATCGCGGCGAGCCCGCCCAGCAGAAACATCGAGGTGAGCTGTCCGAGAATCCACGCGCGCAGCGTCTGCGACACATCCCCGAGAACGCTGCGCACGAGATCCCGGTGCACCGGGGGAAAAAGCGAGATCAGGAGCTCGCGATAGAGCCCCGGCTGATTCGCGAGATAGATGCTGAGGATCCCCACGACCAGGACTTCGATGATGACGTTCACGACGCCGACGATCTTGGGGAACAGCCCGCCCAGCGACGACGACAGCTGCGTGTACGCGGCGATGAGGAGTTGTCCCGGCTTGTATACGCCGCGAAGCGCGGTCACGCGGCCGGCAGCCTCGTCGATGCCACGCTGCCACGCAATGAGCCGGTCGGGCAGCGTGCCCAGGAGCGACTGCGTCTGCTCGATGACCACCGGCACGATCAAAAACATGAAGCCCGTGATCGCAGCGAGCGCGAGCAGGATCGCGATGATGAGGGCGTACCGGCGCGGCACGCGCGTGCGCCGCGTGACGTAGTCCGCCAGCGCGCCGAGTGCGAGCGAGATGAGTATGGCGAGGAAAAGGAGCAGGAAGAGGTGCGCCCCAACTCCCAGCAACAGCAACAGCAGTACTGTGAGGACGATCGCCATCAACACCGGGGCGACGCGGTATCGCCCCGAGCCAGCCCCCGTCACGGTAGCTTCTTCTGCTCTTCCGGATCCTCGATTTCCGCGTGCACGGTTTCCTCGTTCGAGTTACCGGCACCGATCTGCTTGTTCGATCCGGGCGCGCCCGCGGGCAGCACGCCCATCTTCTGCTTCAGCGCGATCAGCTGCATGTCCGCGCTCGCCGCGCCCGCGCCCTTCTCGAGCACCTTGAAGTCGCTCGCGAGCTTGTCGCCGCTGAACTCCTCGTCGATCTCGACGTTCGCGAGCATCCGCCGCTCGTTGTCCTCGATCTTGATTTCCATCCGCGAGAACGCCTCGAAGGCCGACTTCTCGGACATCGACGACATCGTCTCGGCGATGCGCGCCTGAGCCTCGGCGCGCTTGGCCCGCGCGATGAGCAGATTCTTCTTGCGCTTCGCCTCTTCGATCTTGTCGTTCAGGTCGCGCAGCGAGTTCTTGAGCTTCTCGGTCTCGGCGCGGTGCTGGTTCCACGTGGCCTCGAGCTGCTGGCCGTGCATCCCGTGCTCGTTCTGCCGCACCAGCGCCGACTTCGCGAGATCGTCGCGCCCCTCGCGAATCGCGAGCATCGCGCGCTGCTCCCATTCCGCCGCCTGCTTGAATTCGGCGTCGACCTGGTCGTGCAAGCGCTTCTCATCGGCGATCGATGCGGCGACCTGCTGCTTCGCTTTCGCGAGCTGCGTCCGCATGTCGACCAAGATCTGATTCAGCATCTTCTCGGGATGTTCCGCCGAGGAGATGAGATCGTTGATGTTGGACTTGAGGAGTGTGGAGAGGCGGTCGAAGATGCCCATGGCTCAGCGTGCCTCGCGGTATGGCGCAAGCTCCCGCAGATGCGAGACGAGCGCCAACGTCATCGATTCGTACGCGGCAAGAAATTCTTCGTAATCGAGATGCGACAGCTCCATCGCTTCCGTCAGGACGATCGAGTCGCCCTCGATGCCATAGGATCCGTGGACGAGCTCCGTTGCGTTGAACTGCAGCAGCTTGCGAGACAGCGTAGCAAGCGAGCTCTCATCGTGGGGAAGATCCATCACCTTCAGACGCAAGAGCACCACGGGGGGCGAATAGTGCACCACGACGTCGGCATCGAGAACGCCACCCGGATGCACCACCCACATGCCCGGCTGAATCTCGGAATGGCTGGCCCCGTCGACCTCGAGCTTATCGAGAAAGCCTTCCAGGTCTTCTTTCGTTACCATGCCGGCACCTGTCGGGGAACAGTGAACAGTCATCATCGAACAACCGAGGAATCGCGTATCTGATTGACACTACGGCCCGAGCGTCGCGCGAGTTTCCTCGCGTCGCAACGACCTATCACAACAGAAGATAGCGCGGGAGAGGGAGGGGCGACAGCGCGCCTAGCGCGGCGACGTCCGAATCTGCACCAGGCGTTCTTTCGCCAGGCGGCGCCCCGTGGGCGTTGCGGCGAGACCGCCTCCGGCCGTCTCGCGATACCGGACGTCCATGTTGCGGCCGATC
>DATHJR010000631.1:0-7474 GCA_035286525.1 Gemmatimonadaceae bacterium
CCTTGAGGTAGCTGCCGTAGGTGACCCGGACCACCACCGGGGCGGCGAAGGCGTTGTTGGAGCGCCAGCGCATGAGGGCGAGCTCATTGCGGAGTTGCATGTACGCCGGCCAGATGTAGTCGAAGAACTGGATCTCGACCACCGGCTTGAATCCGCGCAACGCGAGCCCGATCGCGCGGCCGATGATGTTCGCTTCGGCGAGCGGTGAGTTGTACACGCGTGAGCCGCCGAACTCCTTCTGCAGCCCCCACGTCACCTTGAACACTCCGCCCTTTCCCTTGAGAGAGCTCAGATATTGCTCGCGGGAAACGTCGGCGACGTCCTCGCCGAAGACGAGAATCTTCTCATCACGCCGCATCTCGTCCTTCATGCACGCGTTGAGCAGATCGACCATCGTCGTCGGCTCGCCGGTGAAGTGCGGATCGTCTTCCGTGTCGAAGTTCTCGCCGCACGGATCGACGTGCGGCGAGTAGACGGCGTGGTAGATCGTGTCCGGGGTCGGCTGCGGCTGCTCGAGCGCATCGTCGGTCGCGGCGAGAACGAGCGCGTCGACCTCCTCGCGCATCGCCGCCAGCGACTCCTCCGTAGCATGGCCCTCAGCGATCAGCCACTTCGGAAAGGTCGCTATCGGGTCACGGGCCGCGTCGGCCTCGCGCTCCGAGGCCGGGCGATACATCACCTCGTCGTCCGAGAGCGAGTGCGAGTACGGGCGAATCACGTGCGCGTGCACGAGCGCCGGACCCTTCCGCTTGCGTGCGTAGTCCACCGCCCGCGTCATGGCCGCGTGCGAGGCCACGAAGTCGCAGCCGTCGACCTCCTGGATGTACAATCCCGGGAACGACCCGAGGAGCTTCGAGATGTTGCCGCCCGCGGTGTTGATCTCGACGGGGACGGAGATCGCGTACCCGTTGTCCTCCACCACGTACACCACCGGCAGGGCGAGATTGCACGCGCTGTTGATCGACTCCCAGAACTCGCCTTCGCTGGTCGCTCCCTCGCCGGTGGAGACATACACCACCTCGTCTTCCGTGAAGCCTTCGGTGATCCCGAGCAGCTTCGCGCGCAGCGAGGCCTCCGCGATGCCCACTGCCTGCAGGAACTGCGTGCCGGTGGGCGACGACGACGAGACAATGTTGTATGCGCGATGCCCCCAGTGGCTCGGCATCTGCCGCCCACCGGATGCAGGATCGGCCGCGGCACCCACCGCCTCGTACAGCATCTCCGCCGGCGTGACGCCCAGCTGCAGGCAGAAGGCGCGATCGCGGTAATAGGGGAGCGACCAGTCGGAGCCGGAGCGAATGAGCATCCCGGCGGCGGTGAGGATCGCCTCGTGGCCCGCGCCCGAGATCTGGAAGAAGATCCGGTTCTGGCGCTTGAGCTGAATCTCCTTGTCGTCCATCCGCCGCGACAGATACATGTTCCGGTACGCGGCATTGAGCTGAGCGGCGCTCAGGCTCGTCGCGGCCGGCTGGGTGGCGGTTGTGGGCGTGGCCATGTCTCTCCAGGTCCTGTGAAATCGACGGTGTAAGATACCTTCCCGTCCGGCGCGGATGCCACACGAACGTCTACCGGGGCCGCGCCGAACGCTATATCATCCCTTGTCACCACAGGCACGACGGCAACGACTCTTTTCGCAGCGGCCTCGGCCGCTCACTGGCGGCGACATGCAGGATTCCGGCTCCCCCAACGCGCACTGCATTTTCTGCGATATCATGAAGGGCGCCGCCGAGGTCTCCGTGTGCTACGAGGACTCGAGCGCGATCGCCTTCATGGACGTGCAGCCGGTGAATCAAGGGCACACGCTCGTCGTGCCGCGCCAGCACTTCGAATCGTTCCAGGACTTGCCGACGGACCTCGGGATGCACCTGTTCGAGGTGGCGATGCGATTGAATCCGGTGATTCGAAAGGTCGCGGGCGCAAACGCGATGAATCTCATCGTCTCGAGCGGCGCGGCGGCCGGGCAGGATGTCTACCACTTCCACATCCACCTGATCCCGCGCCGCGCGGGCGATGGATTCGATGTACCGCTGCCGTTCCCGGGATCGATGATGCCGGATCGCACCATTCTCGACGCGCAGGCCGCGCAGATACTCTCAGCGCTGCGCGATCCGATGCGGCCCACGCCTCGCGCGGCACCCGCGATCGCGAAGAAGTAGCGGCTAGCGTCCCGCGCGCACGGCGGCCACCGCGGACGCCAGCGCGTGGGCGGTTTCGCTCAGCTCCGTCGCGGCGCCGTTCAGCGAATCGATCGCCCCTTCCTGCTGCGTGCTTGCGCCCGCCACCGCACCGGTGTCCGACGCTGCCTGTGTTGCCTCATCCTTCGCCTCGGCGAGCGCGCGTGCCATGACGCCCGACCGGTCGGCGCTCTGGCGAGCCGCGTCCACGATGCGATGCCCCGCTGCCGCCACGGACTCGGATGCGAGCACCATGCGGTCGAGCTCATCCACCCAGTTGCCGCTGGCGTCGGCTACGGAGAGCACCTCGCCGCGCGTGCGCTGCATCAGCGCGACGGCGCGATCGAGCGTCGCCCTGATGTCGCGCACGGCGTTGTCCATCCCTTCCGCCTCAGCGGCGCTGCGATCGGCGAGCTCGCGAATCTCGCGCGCCACCACCGCAAAGCCCCGCCCGTGCACGCCCGCGCGCGCGGCCTCGACGGCCGCGTTGAGCGCGAGCAGGCCCGTTTGATCGGCGAGCTCGGTAATCGTCTGTCCGAACTTCTGCACCGCTTCGGAGATTTCGCGGAGCCGTGAGACCTGCTCGGCGCCCTGCTGCACCACCGCCGCGGCGGCAGTGAGCTGCGCGCGCGCCTGCTCCGTCGCGCCACGCACCATGCGCGCGTCCGCAAGCATCTGGCCCCCGCTCTGCTGCGTCACGCGACCCTCCGTGACGGTGCTGTCGGCGATCACCTGCGCGTTGCGCGCGCCCTCGGCGCCGCGTGAAAGCGTGTCCGCGAGATTGCGCACGGTCGCGGCGAGGCGTCGCGCCGTTTCCGCTCCCTCCTGCGCCGAGGCGTGCAGCTGCTGCGTGGTCGCGGTGATCGACTCGACGTGCGACGTCATGTCGGCCGAAGCGGCGACGACGGGCTGGATCAGCTTGTCGAGCGCGAGCGAGAGCGCGAGCTGTGGCGCGATATACTCGAGCAGCGCGGCGTCGTACGGTCGATACATCTCGATGCGCGAGTGCCGCACCGTCCAGATGCCGATGAGCCGCTCGCCATACATGAGCGGCAGCACGATCTGCGAGCGCTTGTTGGCCTCCTTCGGGCGCTGCGCGAAGGGAAGCGTAAGGTCGGTGATCGCGTGGCCGGCGCGCAGCGCGCTCCCGACCAGTCCCTCCGAGGCGGAGATGCGCGTTCCGACGGGCGAATCGGGCGACGTGTCGACCACGACCACGAACTCATCCCGCGCCGCATCGTACGTGGCGATGCCCATCTGCTCCCAGGGCACCAGCGATCGCGTGAGGCGCTTGATGTCGTTGAGCGCGCGATGCAGCTCCGGGCGCGCACTGATCGCGTTCGTGAGCCGTTGCACGAGCAGAAGGCTCTCGCCAACCGACGCCTGGCGCACGAGCCAGTGCGTGAGCACACCGATGAGCGTAAGCACGAGCCCGCCGGCGATCATCGTGCGCGGAGTGCTCTGGCTGTACGCGAGTCTAAGCGCGCCGAGCGCGAGCAGCGTCGCAAGCACCGCGACCGTGCCCTCCCACCGTGCGGTGAGCCTTGCGTCCACCCACGCGATCGCCGGCGATAGTTTCAGCTGAAGATAAAAAGTGCCGTTCGCCGTGAGCAGGAATAGCGCGATCATGATGCCGAGTCGCCACGCGTTCCCGGCGGAGAAGGCCGCAACACCGAGCTGTCCGTTCAGCAGGCCGTAATAGGAATAGCCGGCGACCGTTCCGGCGGTGAGGAAGTGGCCGGCGGTGCTGATGGCGTTGCGCATCGGAAGACGCCGAAAGACGGCGTCGCCCACGACGATGCCAAGGGCCACGACGAGCGCGCCTGCGGCCCAGTCGAGAGCGATGAGAGCTGCGATGCCCGGGCCAACGGCAAAGCTCGAGAAGCCCTTTCCCGGCAGCGGAATGCCGAACACGCGCGTCGCGGCGGCCGTGACCAACAGGAGTCCGGCCCCGAGCCAGGGGAACGGATGGGCGTAGTAGTTGAACGCGAGTCCGAGCGAGACGGAGAGTGTGCCGAAGGCGACCACGCACATCCGCACGATCTCGTCGTTCATCCACGATCTTCGCGCGGGAACCGCATGCGCGGCGGCGATCTGGAGCGGCGACGTCGTCATTGTAACTAGTGGACGCGCGGTGACTTAGCCACGTCACTAGGCCGACGGCTATTCGCCCGGCAACACCCCGATGTCGAGCCAGACCATCCAGTGTGCGTTCAGCTCCGAGGCGCCGTTGAGCGCATAAAACCCTCGCGCCGCTGCATTTGCGGGATCGACACAAACGTGGGTGGCACTCTGCTCCACGAACCAGGCAGCCATCACTCGAAGCAGCGCGGATCCCACACCCTTGCCGCGATGCGGCGCTGCGACGTCGATCCATTCGAGCTCACCGGTACAGCCAAAGCGTCGGGTGCAATGACCGGCGACAAAGCCGACGACCGTTTCGCCATCGATCGCGACGAACAGGGCTCGGGGCTCCAACGCCTGTTGCGGATTCGACGTGCCCTCGAGGTAACCGGAAATGCGATCGCGCCAGTATGCCTCTGTCTCCCATTCTGCCGCGCGAATGCGAGACAACGCCACGAGATCTTCCTTCTGCGCCCGACGGAATTGCACCACGCGCTTGCCTGTCAGTAGTCCACCGGCCGCAGGTAACTCTCGCCGATCGCGGTGCCGCTGAGCATGGCGACGGTCGACAGCCGGCGCTTCCAGTGGGTCGAGTCCAGTCGCCGGCGCACGACCATTACCTCGTCGCGATCGAAGCCGCGCGACAGCAGCTCGTCCACCGAAAATCCGCTGAGGATCCAGTGCAGAATCTGATCGGCGCGCTCGTAGCTGATGCCGAGGTCGCCCTCGTCGGTCTGACCGTGCACGAGATCAGCCGTGGGCGCCTTGTCGATGATCGGAGACGGCACCGCAAGGTGTCGCGCGAGCTCGCGCAGCTGTGTCTTGTACAGATCGCCGATCGGATTCACCGGCGGCGCGTCGTCGCCGTGCCAGGTGAAGTAGCCCAGCAACCGCTCGGTCTTGTTGCCGGTGCCGAGCGGAAGCGCCTCGTACCGGGCCCCCTGATCGAACGTCGCGATCATGCGCATCCGCGCCATGACGTTGCCGCGCCGGGTCGCGTCGGCGTCCGGCTCGTTCGCGAGATAGCCATCCACCGCTGCACTGATGTCGATCGTGCGGCTCTCGATGCCGAGCGCATCGATCACGAGCTGCGCGTGCTCGAGGCTCTCGGGGCTCGAGGCGCGATAGGGAAGTCGCACGCCAATCACGTTCGCCGCGCCGAGCGCTCTCGCAGCCAGGAACGCAGTGACGGCGGAATCGATGCCGCCCGAGATGGCGACGATGGCTTTCTCGAAGTCGCGCTGGCTCAGCTCCTCGCGGATGAACGACGTTAGCCACGCCTCCGTGAGCTCGGCATCGATCTCGAGAGGTGACGGCGCGCCACTCTCGCGCGCCTCGACCTGCACCACGGCGATGTCGCTCGCGCGCGCCTTTGATTTCCCGCGCGCTTTCTTCGCGGCGGGCTTCGCCACCGGCGCCGGATCGTACTCCAGCGCGGCCGGCGCTTCCGCGCGGATCTGCTCGAGATTGTCGATCAGATGCGGCATCGCAGTCTGCAGATCAGCGAGCAGCGGCATCTCGGAGCGCGCGCGAGCAAGATCGTTGAGGTCGATCGGGATCGCGACCAGCGCCTCGCGCCAGAGCGGACCGCGCACGCGAACCTCGCCATTTGGGCCGGCGATCGTGGCGCCCCCGGGGAAGGACTTTCCGCCCTCGCTCGCCACGAGGTTCGTGAACGACACGAACACGCCCTGCTCTTCCGCGATGTCGCGCACGAGCCGCTCCCACCGCGCGACACTCGCCGGGCCGGGAATGGCGTCGTCGCGCGGATGCACACCTCGCGCGGGCGCCGCCGCGCTGATGAAGATCATCGTCGCGCCGTCGAGCGCGAGCAGCGTTCCGGGCAGCGAATGCCAGGCGTCCTCGCACACGAGCATCGCGAATCTCCCCCACGGCGTGTCGAAGGCGCGAATGTCGTGGCCGCGCTCGACGAACCGCTCCTCGTCGAACAGGCCGTAGGTGGGGAGGAAGTTCTTCCGATGCACGTGCCGGATGAGCGGCGCATCGCCGCCCAGCCGAACCCACATCGCGCTGTTGTAGAGGGTGCTGTTCCACAGCTCGTAGAATCCGATCGCGACCTCCAGCGGATGCGAGGCAGCCGCCGAAGCGAGATAGGCACGCTGCAGATCCGCCGCGAACGCGCCGGCCGTGAGCGAATGCTCGCGAACCCCGCCCTCGAGGAAGTATCCGGTAAGCGCGGATTCGGGGAGGTGCAGAATGTCCGGCCGCGGATCGAGCGAGTCGAGCTGCGAGAACAGGTCGCCCAGCCGGGCGAGATTCGCGTCATATTCTCCCTTGCCGGGAGAGAACTGGAGCGCGGCAAGCTGGAGAATGTGAGGCATATCCGAAAGATGTGTGTATTAAAGGTAGAGGGGTAGAGACCGAGAGTCTCGCGTCCCGGACCCGGTTATCTTCCCAGCCCTGTGTTTCGTCTGACGGATATGCAACTGCGCCACTCGCTCGCCATCGTCGCCATCGTCGCCCTCGTCGCGTCGGGACTCGCCACGCCGCTCCGCGCGCAGAGCGCCGCCGAGGCGTGGCAGATCGTGCCGCAGCCACAATCTTCGCTCGTCCTCGCGCGCGACGGCCAGCTGATCGGCGAGCTGGGCACGCAATTTCGCTTGAGCGTGCCGATTCGGACGCTGCCAACGTACGTGGGCGCGGCGTTCATCGCGGTGGAGGATCAGCGCTTCTACAAGCACGATGGAGTCGACGTGGTCGGCATGGCGGCGGCGTTCAAGGATGCGCTGCGCGGCCACGCCCGCGGCGCGAGCACCATCACGCAGCAGCTCGTCGGCAACATGCACCCGGACCTCATCGACCGCGCCGACCGCTCCATCGCGCGCAAGATCCACGAGCAGAACGCCGCGCGGGAGATGGAGCGTCACTACGACAAATCGCAGATCCTCGAAGCGTATCTCAACCAGATTCACTTCGGGCACGGATGGTACGGGATCGAGGAGGCGTCGCGCCACTACTTCGGAATCCCGGCCGCGCGGCTGTCGCTCGCGCAGGCAGCCACGCTCGCCGCGCTCCCCAAGGGGCCCGCTCTCTACGATCCCGTGCGCCACCCCGATCGCGCGCGCGATCGGCGCAATCTCGTCCTCACGCTCATGGCGCAGCAGGGCTATGCCACAAGCGACGCCGTCGCCGCCGCGAAGGCCGAGCCGGTGGTC